>CAYFUP010000130.1:0-9274 GCA_964346235.1 uncultured Bacteroidales bacterium
TCCTGGCGCTTAAGACTCGCATGCCTTGTTCTTGACTCCTTCTCAGAACCACTTTAGCATAATTTGTTAGTTTTCTAATTGTCACTATATACATTATTCTAATGTGGCGCTAGGGGTTTGATGCGAGTTTGCGAGTTCGCCTTATTTAATTAAAATACAAGCGTTTAACTTAAAAATTATTTAAATGAAGAAATACAGATATGTAATAGTTGGTGGAGGCACAACAGCGGGCTATGCAACCAGGGAATTGGTGAAAAAAGGCATCAGTAAAAATGAACTTTGCGTCATTTCCAATGAGTCCATATTGCCCATGAACCGTATTCCTTTTTCGAAGAGTTATCTGAGTGCCAAAACCAACCTGGAACAGTCACTCATAAACAAAGAAGATTATTATAAGCAGCATAAGGTCGATGTGCTAACCAATGTGGAAGCAACGGACATTGACTTCGACCAGAAAACGCTATCGCTAAGCAACATTGATGAAAACATCCAATACGATAAATTATTGATCGCCACCGGACTGAAAAAAAACACCTTCCACATAGAAGGGAGCCAACTGGATGGAATTCATTACCTGCGTACCAATGAAGATGCTGAAAACATCAGGATGGCTGCAGAAAAAACTGACAAGGTGGTTGTCATCGGAGGCAGCTTTATCGGAACGGAAGTAGCTGCATCCCTGAAACAAATGGACAAAGATGTAACATTGGTATTTAATGAAGAACGCCTGCTAAGCCAGTTTTCTACTCCTGAAATGGGCATCTTTTTCAAAGAATACCTGGAAGACAAAGGAATAAAGATCATTTCGAATGAACAGGTTAAGGCATTCACCGGGGATAAGCAAGTGGATTTTGTTGAACTGGCAAGCGGGAAAAGACTGGAAACCCATTTAGTGGTTGCCGGAATTGGTGCTTCACCCAACACCTCGCTGGTGGAAGACTCAGCAATGACTCTTGATGAAGGCATTGTGGTGAATGAGTTTTGTGAAACCAACATACCGGATATATATGCCGCAGGGGATGTGGCCAGGTTCCCTGATCATTTCTATCATTTCAGTCGCCGTTTTGAACACTGGAAAAATGCCTTTGAAATGGGAAAACATGTGGCCAAGGTGATGTATGGTTACAGGGAGGAATATCAACCAATGCCGTATATCTTTTCAGAATTATTTGATCTGTCGTATGATTATATCGGAGACCATTCGGGTTTTGATGAATATATCATTTATGGGGATATCAATAAAGCCGATTTTAGTGTTTTCTGGTTTAAGCAAAAAAAGATGATAGCTGCATTTTATACCAGCAGTCGCCCATTTCAGGAGAAACAGAATGTGATGAAATGGATTAAAAATCAAACCAAACTCAATACTGCCGTCTTTACGAATGGTTCTATACCCTTTGAAGAAGCAGCGATTTGAGAACCGTGGGTTCCGTCCATCCTGGTTTTGGCCGACCTGTAATTAGTGGTCCTAAGAAAACGTCATTAACTGCGTTATGCTCACCTTAAGCACCAATCATTTACGACCAGTAAACTCCTGGCATTTAAGGCTCGCATGCCTTGTGCTTGGTGCCTTCTTAGAACCACTTTAGCATAATGCGTTCGTTTTCTTATAGTCACTAATTAAAAGAATACCGTGGTTTTTTTCTGGGATCATAATTTTACAATGCCGGCAAGGTTTATTATATAACCTTATATCATGGGCAAAGTATGCAACAACAAGTCGGTAACATTTTTTACATTCTCATTAAACACCTTTACGATTTCTTTCCAGGATACAGGTTCCTCACCGGTCTTCCAGCAATCGTAATCAGTACTCATGGCTATGGCAGCAAATGGGATTCCTATTTCGTTGGACAAGATAGCTTCCTGGGCCGTTGACATATTAATAACATCGGCACCCCATGTCCGGAACATGATTGATTCTGCCCGGGTTGAAAACCTGGGACCTTCTATGGTTACCACAGTCCCTTTGGAATGATGATTCAGCCCGAGCAATTGAGCTTTTTTGTTGAGCTTTTCCCTCAACTCCCTGGAAAATGGCTCAGCCATGACGATATGTTTTAAATCCCCCTCTTTGAATTCCTCAAAAAAAGTCACCTTCCGGTGACGGGTGAAATCTATAAATTGATCCAGGATAATCAGATGGCCCCTTCCTATTTCTTCCCTCAGACTGCCGCAGGCCGTAGTGGCCAAAATGTGGGAGCACCCCAACTTTTTTATGGCATCAATATTCGCGAGGTTGTTGATTTGAGAAGGAGGAATGGAATGATCCCGGCCATGCCTGGATAAAATGGCTACCTCAACCCCTTCAATGAACCCGGTCTTAAATGAGGAGCTGGGCTTTCCATATGGAGTTTCGATTTCCACCGCTTCTGGTTTCTTTAATAAATCAGGATTCTCTAATCCTGTACCCCCGATAATGGCAATCTTTTTTTTACTCATACTGTTAAAAATTTAATGATTTATCCATTTTTTAAACCTTTGTATGGTTTACATTTAAATTTCGGTTCTTTATATTTTTTTAGCATGCTTTAGCATTCCGTCCTGATTGGTTGCGTATATTCCTTTTTCAGTTATTAAACCGGTCACATATTTGGCCGGAGTTACATCAAAACCATAATTTGCTACAGGTGAATCTTCAGGGATGGTCAATACATCCAGAATTTTACCCTGATAAGCGCCTCGTATATAACAAACCTCATTTTTTATCTCCCTGTTTTCATTTACTTCAAAAAAATTCCTTAGGTTTGCGATGTTGTGCTTTCATGCTAAATTAATCATTATATGCATAATCCGAAAAAAATTAAAAACATAATATTTGATCTGGGTGGGGTATTGCTGGATATACAACCTCAAAATACCGTGAGCCGGTTCAGGGAACTCTCTCCTGAAATCAAAGATGCCGCTTTGCATGAATTTTTTACCATTGAACCCGCTTTTATAGCTTATGAAATCGGCAAGATATCGACCAAAGAATTCATCGTTCAATTAAAACAGAACCTGCTAAAAAATGCCAGGGAAGATGAAATAATTGAAGCATGGAACAGAACGATAATAGACATTCAGCCGGATAAAATTGAATTGTTGCACCGGCTTAAAACCCGTTATAATTTATATGTGTTAAGCAACACCAATGACTTGCACAAAACACTTTTTTATAACATATTGCATGACAAATACAATTTAAAAGGATTTAGCGGTATTATTAAAAAAGAATACT
Organism: uncultured Bacteroidales bacterium; assembly: GCA_964346235.1. Taxonomy (GTDB): domain Bacteria; phylum Bacteroidota; class Bacteroidia; order Bacteroidales; family CAYFUP01; genus CAYFUP01. The sequence continues at coordinate 3,221 of CAYFUP010000130.1, forward strand.
ATTCTCATGAAATTGGATCAAGAAAACCTGACCATGAAATATATCAGCATGTCATTGATGATGGCCGGATTCGCCCTGAGGAATCCTTATTCATTGATGATTCACACATCAATATAGAAAATGCCAAAAAGGTGGGAATTCTGACCCATCATCATCAAAAAAATGACAAGCTGGTCGATTTTTTTACAATATCTGATTACATTTGAAAACAAATATTAAAGGCAAGCGGCATGGATGAAAAAAATTCCAACATTTTTCCGGATCATGACATCATTTTGGAAAAGCCTGAGAAAGAGAAATTATTAAAACAAAAAGGCAAAGTAATATGGTTCACAGGTTTGTCCGGCTCCGGCAAATCAACCATTGCCATAGAACTGGAGAAAGTATTGCACAACCAGGGTTTCTTAACACAAATTGTGGACGGTGATAAAATCAGGAATGGCATCAATAATAATCTGGGATTTACGGTAGAAGACAGATATGAAAACATCCGAAGAATTGCAGAAATAGCAAAACTGTTCATCGAATGCGGCATAGTGACCATTTGCAGTTTTATCAGTCCTACTCAGAAAATAAGAAGTGTGGCCAGAAGCATCATTGGAAAAAACAATTTTATCGAAGTCTATACCAATGCTCCCCTTGAAGTTTGTGAAAAAAGGGATGTAAAAGGATTATACAAAAAGGCCAGGGCTGGTCTCATAAAAGATTTTTCAGGGATTACCTCTCCTTATGAAGCCCCTGCAAATCCTGACCTGGAGATACTAACCGAGAGTATAACCATCAAGGATGGCACGCTCAAGGCTTATGATTATATTTTGCCACTCATCACCTACAAGGAAGAAGTCAAAGACCAGGAAGAGGATATTATGGAATAGGGTTTATGCATTTTTGAATTCCCATTCAAAACCATCTTTTTTATCTTTTACCTCAATCCCCCGTTTATTTAACTCATCCCGGATATAATCAGCAGTAGAAAAATCCTTTTTTTTCTTGGCCTCCAACCTTAACTCCAGAATAAACCGGATCAGTTCATCAGTCAGTTCATTGCTAACAGATTCATTATCCTGCTCATATTTTAATCCGAGGATATCAAATATGAAGGTATGATACAGGTTTTTTAAGGCATTCAAGTCCTTTGCTGTGATTTGCTCACTGCCGTCATAAATGGAATTTATCTGCCTGGCTCCTTCAAACAGTTGGGCTATGGCCACCGGTGTATTAAAGTCGTCATTCATGGCTGCATGGCATTTATCACTTAATTCTTTAACATCTATGGAAGATGCTTGGGAAGGAGTTATTAGATCCATCACTTTCAGGGCCTGGAACAATCGTTTCATGCCTTTTTCGGATGCTTCCAATGCCTGATTCGAAAAATCCAGGGTACTGGTATAATGGGCCTGCAACATAAAAAACCTCACGGTCATGGGACTATAAGCCTTTTCCAGCAAGGGATGATCTCCATTAAAAAACTGAAAAAGATTGATGGCATTACCAAGCGATTTGCCCATTTTTTTTCCGTTGATGGTAATCATGTTGTTATGCATCCAATATTTGGCAGGCTGAAGATTGTTAACGGCCATGGACTGAGCAATTTCACAATCATGATGCGGAAACTGCAGGTCAATCCCCCCTCCGTGTATATCAAAATGAGCCCCCAGATATTTCATGCTCATGGTGGAACATTCCATATGCCAACCGGGAAATCCCTCTCCCCAAATAGAGGGCCACTTCATAATATGTTGTGGGTCAGCTTTTTTCCATAAAGCAAAATCATATGGATTGATTTTCTCACTTTGTTTTTGAAGATCCCTGGTGGCATTATACAATTGCTCTATATTTCTTCCGGAGAGCATCCCGTAATGATGTTTCCGGTTATATTTTTCCACATTGAAATATACCGAACCATTGGTTTCATAGCCATAGCCATTATCAACAATTCTTTTAATCATTTCCTGCTGCTCAATAATGTGACCGGTCGCCCTGGGCTCTATGCTTGGGGGCAATACATTAAGCATATCCATGGCTTGGTGATAAAGATTTGAATAGTGCTGGACGATTTCCATGGGTTCCAGTTTTTCCAAACGGGCTTTTTTGGCTATTTTATCTTCTCCCTCATCTGCATCGTCTTCCAGGTGGCCAACATCCGTAATGTTTCGAATATACCTTACCTTATATCCTAAATATTGTAAATACCTGAAAACCAGGTCAAAAGTAATGGCCGGCCGGGCGTGACCAAGGTGGGGATCACCGTAAACGGTCGGTCCACATACATATAAACCAACCAAAGGAGGTTTGATGGGTTCAAACAACTCTTTTTCCCGTTTCAGCGAATTATATATGTGAATCCTGGCTTTCATGAAACACTATTTTGCATCAACAGCTTGCAAATTTCTGATATATTTTCGTAAATTAAAACATTCATGGATGATTTAAATCTTATTTAGTGGCACTAAGAAAACTAACAAGTTATTCTAAAGTGGTTTTAAGAAGGCGTCAAGAACCATTATATAATACTCTAAAACATGTTGTATAAATATATATGAACAATTCATGCCGCCTGATGTATTTACAATAAGACGCATAACAGGAAGGAAAAACAAATGAAGGTAAACAAAATAGCTTTTTTTGATACCAAGCCATATGACAAGGAAATGTTTAATGAATTGAATAAGCATTACAATTTTGACATTACGTATTTCAAATTTCAACTTACCGGCGATAATGCCATTCTGGCCAAGGGACATGATGTGATTGTCACTTTTGTCAATGACAACCTCTCCTCGGAGGTCATCAATAAATTGTATGAATATGGCATCAAACTGATTGCCCTGAGAAGTTCCGGATTTAATAATGTGAATCTTAAAGCGGCAAAAGATAAGATCCAGGTAGTCAGGGTACCTGCCTATTCTCCAAATGCCATAGCTGAACATACGGTGGCCCTGATGCTGACCCTGAACCGAAAAATTCACAGGGCATATTTTCGTACCCGGGATAATAACTTCTCCTTAGCCGGATTAATGGGATTTACCATGGAAGGCAAAACAGCAGGCATTATCGGAACCGGCAGAATCGGGAAAGCATTGATAAAAATTCTCCGGGGTTTCGACATGAATGTGCTGGCCTATGATGTATATCCCGACCATCAATATGCCAAAGAAATTGGATTTGAATACGTAGCATTGGATGCGTTGTTTAAACGTTCGGAAATAATCTCACTCAATTGTCCGCTGACCAAGGAAACTGAGTATATGATCAACAGAAAAAATATTGATAAAATGAAAGCGGGGGTGATGCTGATCAATACCGGTAGAGGAAAACTGATTAATACGGCCGAATTAATCGATGGCCTGAAAAGCGGAAAAATTGGTTCGGCAGGTTTGGACGTATATGAGGAAGAATCGGGTTACTTTTTTGAAGATTTATCCGACCGGGTATTAACAGATGATGTACTGGCGAGGATGTTATCTTTTAATAATGTCATTGTCACCTCTCACCAGGGCTTTTTTACAAGGGAAGCATTGAACAATATTGCCCAAACCACCCTGGAAAACATCAAAGAATTTCATGATGGAAAAGAATTACAAAATGAAATCTGTTATAAGTGTCAATGATTAAAAGAGTTACGATAAATCCAAACATGAACCTTTATGAAGCGCATCGCCATCGTCATTGTATTAGTCCTTATTTTTGCTTTGGTCAGTAATCCTGAATTTGAAAAGCATCAAAGTAAAATCAACGAAAAATTCGCCCAGGAAAACCCCATAGCCAGCTCATTAGGAGGAGGAAGGCTGTATTCGGAGTTGGTGAAATACAAAGACTTTTATGTCTTTTCTTATACTTCAAGGAATCAAGAAGTTGTCAGCATAGGAATCTTTTCATTGGTATTGGTCATCAAAGACATAGATGTTATGAAATAAGTGATTGCTGGCTTTTGTTTAAAAAAAAGCAAACAACTGTTTTTAAACGTTCTACATATAACTTAGAAATAGTTTATGGTGGGCCCAGCTGGGCTCGAACCAGCGACCACCTGATTATGAGTCAGGTGCTCTAACCAACTGAGCTATGGGCCCGATGAATATGTTTTAAAATTGGAAATGCAAAATTACAACTATTTCTATTATATTCCAAAGCAAATTTTTTGCCATTGGCAGGGAAACAAAAGAAAAAGATCGATATTAAATAAAATGTACTAAATTCGCATTCAAAAACATAATATTATGCAAAAATCATTTATTATCGGATTAATTATTGCCATTATCCTGGTATTGTTTGCTGTTCAGAATGCTGCTCCCGTGGAAATCTCATTGCTTTTTTGGCATCCTGAGGCTTCCATGGCAGTGCTTATTTTGGTCTCTATAGCATTGGGCGCCCTGGTTGGATATTTGTTATCTTTTTCGATCATTAGAAATAAAAACAGGAGCGTTAAACTGAAAGATCAGCAAATAAAGAATTTAAACAAAGCCCTGGAAGAGGCTAAATCAAAAATCCCGCAACAAAAAAAAGAAGAACAATAACTCATTGACCATCACTCACCGACCAGCGGAAAATTTCTTTTTTTCCAGGCGATTAATCCTTCGTCCAGGTTATGTATTTTTTGAAAACCTTGCTTTTGTGCAATTTTCGCCGCAACAATGCTCCTGGCTCCGTTATCGCAATAAAAAAACAGGGGTGTTTCTTTATCCAGCGTATCGAGAATGCCTTTCAGGGTTTCCGGGTTTTCTGCCAAAATAGCGGATTCAATGTTATTGTGACCAAAATCCGCTTTTATCCTGGTATCAATGATAACCGGCTGAATGGCCTTATTTATCTCAAAATAAAACTCATCAGCATTCAAATTTTGAATATTTAAATTGCTCATTCCCACAGCTAAAAAAAAGCTACCTAGCAGAAATGCCAGGCTTATATATTTTTTAATGCACACAATCATTTCCTAATGATGAGTATTTAATACATAAAATCACTTATGACTGCATCCGCAATCATCATGCCTTCTTTCGTCAGATAAAAGATGCTTTTTGTTTTTTCTACATTCCCGTATTTTCTGTGTTTTTCCAGCATTCGGCCGGCATGCTCATGATAGGTCTCTCCGAATGTCTCCCTGATAAATTCCATATTTGCTCCCCATTTGGTCCTCAACCGGGTCAGCATGTAATCGTTATATTGATCAGATTGGGTTAGGGTTTCTTTTTCGTAAGGGATATTTCCGGAATTGATTGCTTCAACATACCGGGTATTATTGGAAATATTCCATTGCCTGTTCTCCAAATCATATGAATGAGCAGAAGGTCCGATGCCCAGGTATTTCTTCCCAAGCCAGTAATTGGTATTATGCCGGCTATAAAGCCCATTTTTGGCGAAATTTGAAATTTCATAATGATCATAATCATGCTGATCAGCAAATGTTTTCAGTATATCAAAATGCTTCAGGCTTTCTTTTTCATCTATGGGCTTTATCTTTCCCTTTTTCAGTTTATGGGAGAAAACCGTTTTGGGTTCAAATGTGAGGTGGTAGGCCGACAAGTGAGGAATTCCAAATTGATCCGTCAGGGAAAGGTTTTTTTCCCATTCTTCAGGTTTCATATAAGGAAATCCATATATCAGATCAATGTTTATATGATGAAATCCTTCCTTTTTCGCCAGCTCAATGGATTGTTCAGCTTCCGAAGCTGTATGGCGACGGTTCATTAATTGCAGGTGATGATCAAAAAATGATTGGATGCCAAGGCTTAACCGATTGATACCCAATTCTTTTAATCCTATCAAATAATCCACATTCAGGTCATCCGGATTGGCCTCCACGGTTATTTCCTGCACATGAGCGGTTCTGTAATAGGCAAAAATAACCTTCAATATGTCTTCCATTTCATGCAAACTCAAAACCGAAGGCGTACCTCCACCAAAATAAATGGTCTCTACCTCATCTTTATGCAAGAAATTACTTTGCAGCATCAATTCTTTTTTTATGGCTTCTACCAAGGCGGGTTTCTTTTTTAATGATACGGTAAAATGAAAATCACAATAATGGCATAACTGCCTGCAAAATGGGATATGTAT
>CAYFUP010000131.1:0-9056 GCA_964346235.1 uncultured Bacteroidales bacterium
GCCCTCATGTTTATCTCATCTCATTTTGTGAACGGGCGTTGATGAGGGGTTCATACTAATATAACTAACGGGAAGAAAAAAATGTTTTAACCATGGACCGTTTAAAATGAATTTCATTAAGAAACATGGCATAAAACCAACTTACATGTTTCGAACCTCATGAAGTCTTCATGGCTTATGCATCGGTTGAATTTGACCAATTGTTTGCCGCTGTTGAGTTCGCACCCTCATGTGCTTTCAGTGAACCCGTAAACTTATTTTATATCTTTGTCGCCCACTTTGGTAAATGGGGGTGTATGAATATTGAATTAATTGTGAATAACAAATGTTAAAAATCATTCATTGCAAGAATAAATCACCCTATTTTTGTAGAAACAATATCGCAGGATACATTTCCATATGATCCTTGCATTAATAGGATAACCCTATGGCTAAACAAGATTCGGTCACCCCGCTTATGCGTCAATACAATGCGATTAAGCAAAAACATCCGGATGCCATTCTTTTGTTTCGGGTAGGGGACTTTTATGAAACATTCGGTCAGGATGCCATCAGGACTTCAGAAATACTCGGTATTACCCTGACAAAAAGAGCCAATGGTTCAGCTGCATATGTGGATTTGGCTGGATTTCCTTATCACGCGCTGGATACCTATTTACCGAAATTGGTTAGGGCAGGTATGCGGGTAGCCATTTGCGATCAATTGGAGGATCCGAAGTTTGCAAAGAAAATTGTAAAGCGTGGAATTACCGAATTGGTGACTCCAGGGGTTTCTCTAAATGATAATGTGCTTGAAAACCAGTCCAATAATTTTTTAGCTTCGGTACATATGGATAAAACAAAAGCGGGTGTTGCTTTCCTGGATATCTCCACCGGTGAGTTTTTGACTGCTGAAGGATCATTGGAATATACGGACAAACTGCTGAATAGTTTACAACCCAAGGAGGTATTGTTTGAAAGGGGAAAACAACAGTTTTTTCAGGAGACCTTTGGCAAACAATTTTATACTTTCAAACTGGATGACTGGGTGTTTTCTGAAGATTCTGCCAGCGACAGGCTGAAGAAACATTTCCAGACAAACTCCTTAAAAGGTTTTGGCATTCAGGAATTTTCCTTAGGAATCATTGCAGCCGGTGCCATATTGCATTACCTGGATATTACACAGCATGATAATCTTAATCATATCAATAAAATATCCAGGATAGAAGAGGAAAAATATGTATGGCTGGATAAATTTACAGTGCGTAACCTTGAGATCTTCCATTCGCTTCATGAAGGGGCCAAGACTATGTTTGAGGTGGTGGATCATACATCCACACCGATGGGATCCCGAATGCTGAAGCGATGGCTTGCCCTGCCCATGAAAAATAAAACATCGATTGATGACCGGCTTTCTGTGGTTACCTATTTCAAAGAACATGATCAGGTTGCCGGCCATGCAAGGGAACAAATAAAAAAAATTGGGGATTTGGAAAGACTTGTGTCCAAGGCTTCGGTAAATCGCATAACGCCCAGGGAGATAATACACCTGAAAAATGCCCTGTCAGCCATTCAACCCATTAAAGAAAAAGCGCTGATTTCGGAGGTGCAAGCGCTAAAGAAATTGGGTGAGCAACTCAATCCATGTGAAAGCCTGAAGGAAAAAATTCATAAAGAAGTACAGCCTGATCCCCCCAACCAGGTAAGCAAAGGCAACGTCATATCAGAAGGTGTTTCATCAGAGCTTGATGAATTGCGACATATATCCAGGTCCGCGAAAGATTATATTTTACAGCTTCAGCAACGAGAAATCGAACATACTGGCATAGCTTCCCTGAAGGTAGGATACAACAATGTTTTTGGTTATTATATTGAGGTGAGAAATACCCATAAACATAAAGTTCCTGAGGATTGGATCAGGAAACAAACGCTGGTCAGTGCCGAACGCTATATAACTCAGGAGTTGAAGGAATTGGAAGAAAAAATCCTTGGGGCTGAGGATAAAATACTTCAGTTGGAAACCAGACTATTCGATGAGCTGGTTTATGCAGTAAACAACTATATCGCTGCCATGCAGTTAAATGCAAGCCTGCTGGCTGAGATCGATTGCATGCTTTCTTTTGCAGCAGTTTCCACTGAGAATAATTACGTGCGTCCGCTGATTGAAGAAGATCATACCATTGATATCAGGTCTGGGAGACATCCTGTGATAGAACAGCAGTTACCGGAGGATGAGGAATATATCGCCAATGATTTGTACATGGACAATGATGAACAACAGATAATGGTTATCACGGGTCCCAATATGTCCGGAAAATCTGCATTGCTTCGACAGACGGCTTTGATTGTTTTGATGGCCCAGATTGGCTGTTATGTGCCAGCCAACGAGGCCAGAATCGGACTGGTGGATAAAATATTCACCAGGGTCGGTGCTTCTGACAATATTTCGTTAGGTGAGTCCACTTTTATGGTAGAGATGAATGAAACAGCCAGCATTTTGAATAACTTATCAGACAGAAGTCTGGTGCTGCTCGATGAAATAGGTCGCGGAACCAGCACTTATGATGGCATATCCATTGCCTGGGCCATTGCTGAATACCTGCATGAAATCCCCCATGCTAAGGCGAAAACTTTGTTTGCCACGCATTATCATGAATTGAATGAGATGGAAAATACCTTCAGGAGGATTAAAAACTACAATGTCTCCGTCAAGGAAATTGATGACAAAGTATTGTTTTTGAGAAAGCTGAAAAGGGGCGGAAGCGCGCATAGTTTTGGGATTCATGTGGCCCGAATGGCAGGCATGCCCAAAAGCATTATCAAACGAGCAGAAGAAATTCTGGTGGAAATGGAAAAATCTCAAAAAGGTGAAGGATTATCTAAGCCGGTGGCTGATCTGGGACAAAAAAGGGAGGGTTATCAACTTAGTTTTTTTCAGATGGAAGATCCGGTGTTAAAACAAATACGTGATCAGATCAGGAACCTGGATGTTAATAACCTAACTCCGATAGAGGCTTTAAATAAGCTAAACGAGATTAAGAAAATCACCGGGCTTTAGCTTGTAGAAGGTGGAAATTGACTGCAGTGATGGGGTATTCATCCCAAAACACAGTATGGTTTTATAAAAAGGCAATCATCTTGCCAATGCCTTTTTCTTTCTGAAAAACACAACGAAAATGGCCCCGGTGATCACCAACACCGCACCGAAAACCGACAAAAAATTCATGTATTCGGGGGCTATCCAACTTACTTGCCAATAGCCAAGAAATGCCATCAGGATAAAGGTAATAATCGGATTGCATATGATGATAACGCTAATTTTGTTGGCTTCTAAATATTTAAATGCCAAAGTGAGACTGCCATAGGCAATAAGGGTATTCAAACCGCAGAATAACAAGAGCAGCCAGACCTTCCAATTGATATCCGCGAAAATGGAAAAATCAGCTAACGGGATATAGAGCAGTGCGGGTAAACCATATATGATTAAGTTTAACTGGTGGACAGGATGGAAACGTACCAGTTTTTTTTGAATGACGGAATAACTGGCCCAGGAGACAGCACCAAAAATGACCCATGCCACTCCCTTATTATAAATTAGTTCTTTATGAGCAAAAGCTGATAGTTGCTGGGAATAAAAGAATCCCAAACCGGTCAAAGCAAGTAAAAAACCTAAAATCTGCCGCTTTGTAACTTTTTCTTTGTAGATCACGATGCCTGAAACAGCGAGTAAAATGGGTCCTAACTGAATAAACAATTGGGTGTTGTTTGGGGTGGTATAATGAATGCCCTGCATATATCCGATATAATTCATGCCCAGGAATAGTGCTGCCAAAACCAAAAGAATAGGAGGTTTTAAAAAAATTGTTAGTGCTTTTCGTTGGGCTACCAAAAAGTATATGAATAAAATGACAAAGGCAGTGGTAAACCTGAACCACACGATAGTGGCAGGGGGGACGTATGTCACTGTCACCTTTAATACGATGGCTAATACGGCCCATAAACAAGCAGTAAGGGTGGCAAACAACACTCCCTTTAAGGAACTTGTGGAAATATTTATTGTCATCGGATTCAAAAATTCGCTCTGATAATTCTATTATAATGGGAATTTTGGCATTTAGAAATTACTTTTGCCAGAAAGAAGATAATTGGTTTATAGTTGTCCCGCCAGGGCTCGAACCTGGACTCTTCTGAACCAAAATCAGACGTGTTGCCAGTTACACCACGGGACAATCTTTTGACAAAAGTAGTGCAAAAGTAAAAAATTTTATTTTATTCCCATATTTTATTTCCATAGATGCCGTTGTCGTCACGTGATATTGATGAACCGGCTAGAAATTGAGCAAAACGGACAATTGACATTGTATATTGTCAATGGCAGATTTTATAGGGCTTTTACGATGAAACCAGTTAAAGCATCTATTATGCATGAATGATATATGATTTTTCTTCCTTAACAGTATCAATGTTCAGCGAAAAATGTTCTTTCCCATGATGTCTATGATCGTTATTTTCATTAAGATCGTTGAAAAACAGGGTTATAAAAATGGTAAAACTCAGAAACCACAGTATCAAAGCCGTTAAACCCAATATCCTGTCCTTGGTTTTGATATTAAAAAGTGCTTTAATGATGATATATAATAAAGCAATGACCGGTATTATGATGCTGAGGATAAATGTGACATTGGTCAGGGTAAATCCAGCGGTGAAGTGATGAAAAAAAGGCGCATGAAAAAGCCAGCTGAAATCATGAAAAAAGAATGGCCATGAGAAGTTGAAAAGGAAGAACCCAAAGAATCCGAAAAGGATAAATAGTCCTGAAAAAATCAATCCAACACCTATAATAAAAAGGAATAACTTCAGAGAAAATTTAATTATCTCACCAATGCCCTCTGCAATGGTTTGTCCGATATTTTGATTTTCTCCTGATGAGTCTTTTTCAGTATAATCGTCTTTAATGGTTTTTTCAATGTTGGAAACGGTTACCGGTTCTCCCTTCATTTCAAGCTTTTGAGCTGAAGTCCTGGCTGCGGGTAAAATAATCCAAAATACAATGTATAACAATAATCCGAACCCCTGGAATAAAAACAGCAGAATGAATAAAATCCGAACCCATACAATATCAAGATTAAGATAATAGGCTAATCCTCCGCTTACTCCACCAAGTATGGACTTTTCAGGGTCACGATATAATTTCTTGTAGCGGCGATTGGAATAGTTATCAGCATCTGTTCCATCATTAGTCGCATGACCGGTTTCTGTTTTGCTTGTTCTTTTACTGCCTGCAGTAGATTTTTCGGAAGTATTCCGTTCATCTTCAATGCCTTCACCCTCATCTTCAATAAATTTGGAACCCTCTTCGAATATTACTTCAGGTTCTCCCATTATTTCGATGATGGATTTTACATCACTTAAATTAATTACCTGTTTTTCCTTATTTAATTGATCAGTAAATAATTCAGCAATTCTGGCTTCAATATCATCCACGATTTCTTCACCCCCTGTTTTAAGGTTAAAATGCTTATTGAGATTAGCAATATAATTATCAAGGATCTTATATGCGTCTTCATCAATATGAAAAATCTGGCTGCCAATGTTTATTTTAACTGTTTTCTTCATTTGAGTAGTATTTGTGATAAAGAATGGGTTTTCAATACTATTTATGGCGGTATCAGCATTTCTTCTGAGTTCTGCTGTTTTCGCGCACAGGGATTATCAAATAATTATTTGCCTGGATTATAGCTTTTACCGGTTATTCTGTTGATGGATAACACCAACTCTTCCCAGGAATTATTGAGCTCTATAAGATATTCCTTGCCTTTTTCTGTCAAATTATAATATTTTCTCGGTGGTCCCTGATTGGATTCTTCCCAGCGGTAGGAAAGCAATCCTGCATTCTTTTGCCGGGTTAACAAAGGATAAAGGGTTCCTTCCACCACTATGATTTTTGCTTCTTTTAATTCTTTGATAATATCGGAAGCATAGCAAGCGTTCTTGTCCAGTATCGATAAAATACAATATTCCAGGATGCCCTTCCTCATTTGTGCTTTTATGTTTTCAACATTCATTATTTTTTGCTTTAGTCATTCATGCAATAATTCAGAATCTCGTGATGTTTTTACATTTTAAGAATTGTACGATCATGGGTTACCTTTTCTTACCATAAAGCGCTGCAAGCTCTTTAGGGGTTTTGGCTTTTGGTATAATGATCCATAATAAAATATATAATAACAATCCAAACCCGAACCCTAAAAAAGCGATGAGAAAGAGAATTCTCAGGATTAAAGGATCTGTATTCCAGAATGCACCCAATCCCCCGCATACTCCTCCCATTACATTATTTTCAGGGTGCCGGTACATTCTCCTGGTTTGATAGGAGGCATAACCGGCTTTCTTGTTTTCATCCCTTTTTGATTGCTGATATTGATTTTCACCAGAATCCCCTATATCTGAAGGGTTACCAATTGTTTTCTCAATTCTGGTGACATGTTCTTTTTTTATCACCTCTCCTTCTTTCAATATCTCATTAAATAGCTCGACAATGCGCATTTCAATGTCTTCAATAATTTCATTGACATTTTTTGTGTCATTTAGGTTATCTTTGATGGCTGTAAGATAATTTTTCAATTCATTATACGCACTTTCTTCGATTTGAAATGTTTGACCTGACAGGTTAATAGATATGTGTGTTTCCATTTGAGTTAATTTTACTATAATAAGTTGTTATACATATTGTTTATTTGAACATGAATATAAGAACAAGAAGGTTTTCAAACCATATGGCGCAAATATACAAAAAATATAATACCATGCAAAACATAGTAGTTAAAATTTAATATTATTCGGTTATGGATATTACAGGAAACTTGATTAAGATGAAGACCTCTTTGGATGAGAAGGTTAACTACTTTCTGACATTGGAACAGCAGCCTATCCATGTCAATGATTTAATCGGACATGTCATCGAAATGGAATATCACCATCAGATAAACTGTATTAAATGTGGAAGAAAGACCAGCAAGTCATTCGGACAGGGGTTTTGCTTTCCTTGTTTTCGTTCAGCTCCGGAAGCTTCCGAATGCATATTGAAACCGGAATTGTGTCAGGCACATCTTGGTATTTCAAGAGATATGGAATGGTCAAAGTCACATTGTCTTATCGATCATTATGTGTATTTATCTTATACCAGCGGGGTAAAAGTCGGGGTCACAAGGGAAAACCAGATTCCTGTTCGATGGTGTGATCAGGGAGCAGTGGAGGCTTTACCGGTGGCACGGACGCCAAACAGGCATTTAGCCGGACTAATGGAAGTGGCGTTAAAGGAAGGCATTAATGATAAAACAAATTGGAGACGTATGCTAACGGATGTAAAAACCCAGGGAAATGAATTATTTGGGTATAAAGACAAAATATTGGATAATCTGCCGGCTGATTTGAAACAATACTTTTTGAATGATGCTGAAATGACCAGTTTAACTTATCCGGTCCGTCAATATCCATTAAAAATCAAGTCATTTACCTTTGATAAAATCGACCGTTTTAAGGGTACTTTGCTGGGCATTAAAGGCCAATATTTTATTTTTGATCAGGATATGGTGATCAATATTCGCAAGCATAATGGTTACCTTATCACGTTGAAAGCCTAAAACAAATATATTGAGGATGAAATGGTGCTATGAAAAGGTTATTCAATCAGGTAATTCCAGTTATGAATATCTTCTTCATCTCCATATTGAATGGCTTTGAGTTTATGGTATAGTTCCGTGCAAAGCGGCCCCGGCTTTCCATCTTTGCTATACAAATACGTTTTCTTTTCTATTTCATCATATATCTTACCAATGGGACTAATGACTGCAGCTGTCCCGCAAGCGCCTGCTTCATCAAATTCATTCAGCTCTTCAATGCTGACCGGTCTTCTTTCCACATTCATTCCCATGTCTTTTGCCAATTGCTGAAGACTTTTATTGGTGATAGAAGGCAGTATTGAGCTGGATTCCGGGGTCACATAAGTGTTTTTTTTGATTCCGAAAAAGTTGGCAGGACCAGCTTCTTCTATATATTTCTTATGCTTGGCATCAAGATATAATACCGCCACATATCCTTCTTTTTGAGCTTTCTTATTTGCTACCATACTGGCAGAATAATTTCCACCTATTTTAATATTGCCTGTTCCCATCGGAGCTGCCCTGTCATGATCCCGGTATATCACCAGGTTCACAGGTTTAAAGCCTTCTTTAAAGTATGGGCCAACCGGCGAAACAAAGACGATAAAGGTATATTCTTTTGAAGGTTTCACGCCAATTTCCGCACCGGATCCGAGTAATAAGGGACGGATATACAAGGAAGCGCCTGATTCATAAGGAGGTACGAACCTTCTATTATGTGAGATAGCCAATATTACGCATTTTGTGAATAATTGTTCGGGAACTTCTTCCATCAAAATACCCCTTGCGGAGTGTCTCATTCTTTTGGCATTTTCATCCAGCCGGAAAACCCTTATCTTTCCGTCATGTCCCATAAACGCTTTTTGCCCTTCAAATGCTTCCTGTCCATAATGTAAACAGGTAGATGCCATGTGCATACTTAGGTACTCTGATTCGCTTATTTCCGGTTCACTCCACTTTCCATTTTTAAAATAGCAGCGTACATTGTAATCTGTTTTAATATAGCTAAAAGGAAGTTCTTTCCAGTTAATATTATTCATATGTAATGCTTAAGTTTGGTTCAAAATTCACTAGATTTAGGTAAACCGGGGGATAAACCCTTGGAAAAAATATAACCAATTAATAAAATCCCTGAAACTTTCTTAAATCTGCCCTTGGATTAATGACCATAATGGGAAACTTTTCAGTTTCATTTCCAGAGAAATAATAGCTAAACCGGTGCGACATAATGAGAACCAGATCAGCTTCTATATTATCAGCAAAATTAAACACTTCTTCCTTAAAATGATCGCCCCGCCTTGATGTTTTTATACCAAAAATAATATCATTGGCATCCAGCAATTTTTTTGTAAAGGACATGTTATTCTGAATTTCTTTTTCCATAAATACATCATTGAAAAAAGGCCTGATGAAATT
>CAYFUP010000132.1:0-9029 GCA_964346235.1 uncultured Bacteroidales bacterium
AACTTGCTGGTATTGATTAATGATCTTTTTCCTTGCTCGCTTTAAAAAGCAGTTCCTTTTCTTTTTTGGTTAAACTTTTGTAACCTGATTGGGCAATTTTATCTAAAATCCGGTCAATATCCATTTGTTCAGATGCTTTTCTTTTGTTATATTCAAGATCATCCTCAGCTTTTGCATTTTTATAACCGGGCCTTTTATAGGTAACCTTCATCTTTTTTTTAGGTTTGAAGTATGAAAATATACCCTCCATGAATTTTCCAAATCCCCTGGAGATGTCTTTTCCTTTTTCATACTTTTTAGTAAAAATATATCCAAACAGCGCCCCTCCCAAATGGGCAATATGTCCGCCTGAATTATCAGACGCAATGCTTATAATATCGAGGACCACCACAAAAATGGCAATATATTTCAACTTGACCGGGCCCAGAAATAAAAGGTTGATGCTGTAATCCGGCTTATAAACCGAGATAACAATCACAATCGCCAATACGGCTGCGGAGGCGCCCAAAGCATAAGACATGGTCAATGCATTTTCAAAAACCGGGAACAGATTAAATGCCAGGATATAAAGACCTGCACCTGCCAGTCCGCCCAACAAATAAACATTAAGCAATTTCTTTTCATCAATATATGACAGGAATATCTTACCAAAAATGTACAACCACAACAGATTAAAAAGTATATGAAGAAAACCAACATGGAGGAACATATAAGTAATGATTGTCCAGGGTCGCGTGATAAGGTTATTAATATCTGCCGGCACTGCCAGCCAACTGACAAAACCATGACCGGTCTGTGACTGGATGTTAAACAGAAATTCGATAACGCCGATTAGTTTGATGACCAGGAATACGCCTAAATTAACGTATATCAACTTGGTAAGTACCGAACCTGACTTAAAAGAACCTTTAATTTCATCGATTATGCTCATCAAATACAATTTTAATGATTAATAAAATGTTTTTCCTTTTACATTCCAATATTTAATCAGAATAAAACCAAAAAGCATGCCACCAATGTGAGCAAAATGAGCTACATTGCTTCCCTGCTGGGTAAAACCAAGATAGAGTTCAATGGCTCCATAACCTATAACAAAATACTTGGCTTTTATGGGTATTGGTGGAAACAAGAGCATTAACTGGGTGTTGGGGAAAAGCATACCAAATGCCAGCAAAATGCCGAATACTGCACCAGAGGCTCCAACGGTAGGAATATTTTTTAACTGGGTAATCAGTGCGTTGATATAATCAACTGAATTTCTGGCATACTGCGAATTACCGGGGTCAGAAGACCACAAATCTACAATACGGTTATAGGTACTGTCCTGACTGATATTGGCTTTGTATTGAGAAAAATGCTCGTTGATAAATGACATGAACCCTTCTACAGTCGGCGTATTGGCATATGCTTTTAGTGCATTTTGAATGGCGTTAAATTCAAGAAAGTTAACAAAAGTATGCAAAGCAGCCGCTCCCAGTCCGGTTACAAAAAAATAGAAAATAAACCGCTTGCTGCCCCAGACAGCTTCTAAAACCCTGCCAAACATAAATAAAGCAAACATATTAAAGAAAAGGTGACCAAGGCCACCATGCATAAACATATGTGTGATGTATTGATATGGTTCAAAGTTCTGAGAATCTGGATAGTATAATGCAAAATATTCAATCAGATTGATACCGAAAGCAGCATTTAAGGCAAACTCAGCCAAAAGTACCAATACATTGATTATTATGATGTTCTTAACTACCGGCGGTAAGCCTCCAAACATGGAAGATCGGGAATAATTCATCCGTTTATGGTTTAATTTTTGATGTTTTTTATTTAAATTTTTTATCAATCTCTTCCTGGCTCATGATTGTCAGCGAAGGCATTCCTCCGGGTGAAATATTAGGTATGTTGCACGCAAACAACTTATCCACCAATACCTGCATTTCTTCCGGCTGAAGGTTCTTTCCGTAAGGAATACCTGAGGCTTTGGCCAGTGAATATGCTATGCGCTCCCTGGCTTCAATCTTCACATCCTGCATGGTTTCTTTGTACTCATTCAGGAGTTGGTGTATAACAGCTACCGGATCATTTTCATCCAAATCAGAAGGATAGCCGTTAAGCACAAAGGCATTCCCTCCAAATTCCCTGATGTCAAAGCCCAGCTTGCTCAAATCCTGATGTATCTCTTTCATGATTTCTACGTCCTCTGCCGCAAGTTCGATGGTCTCAGGAAATAGGTCCTGTTGCGTCACTGCACAATTCTGATTTAACGAATCAAGGTATTTTTCGAATAAAATCCTTTCATGAGCCCTCTTTTGATCAATCATCATAACACCAGATTTAACAGGTGTAACGATATATTTGTTTTTAATCTGGAGAAAATTGCCGGATTTATTCGCATGTTCTTCTGCTTGTTCTTTTTCATGCGCCTTTTCATAGGAAGTGATGTCCGAAGGAATCGATCCCTGTTTCGAGAGAAATCCTTCATAAAGCCGTTCCCAGTCTTGATTGATATTTTCTTTTGATGAAAACCGGCCGCCCGATCCTTGGCCTGTATTGCTGTTAAACGGATTATAATCCGGATTCACAGGTATTTCAGGTGGTCTGACTTCCCTGTTCTTATCGAATACCGGGATATCAATGATGCCTTCATTTTCAAAATCCAGGGAAGGTACAATGTTATGCTTGCCCAGGGTTTGTTTCACAGATGCTTCTATTATATGCCAAATGGCCTGCTCATCTTCAAATTTCACTTCTGTTTTGGTGGGATGAATATTGATGTCTATTTTTTCGGAATCAATATTAAGATAAATAAAATAAAAAGGAAAATATTCTGACGGCAGTACCTTTTCATAGGCTTTCGTCAGTGCTTTATGGAAATAAGGATGCCTCATGAACCTTTTGTTGACAAAAAAATATTGATCCCCGTATTTCTTTTTGGCTATATCCGGACTGCCAATAAATCCGGATAATTCCAACAGGTTGGTTTTGCTATGGATGGGAATGAGGTTCATGCCCACTTGTTTCCCAAACATGGCCACAACACGTTTTTTAATATTATCAGGGGGCAGGTGAAAGATTTCTGCCTGATTATTATACAAGGTAAATAACACGTCCGGATTCGGCAAGGCAACACGTTGAAATTCAGTAATTATATGTTTTAGTTCGGTGGAATGGGATTTTAAAAATTTTCTTCTGGCCGGAACATTATAGAATAAATTTTTAACAATAAAATTAGCCCCTGCGGGACAGTTGACAGGCTCCTGATTGTGCACCTGAGAGCCGGAAATATGAATTCTTGTTCCAAGTTCTTCATTATGAAGCCGGGTTTTGAGTTCAACATCCGCTATGGCAGCAATGGATGCCAGCGCTTCCCCCCTGAATCCCATGGTTTTAATAGCAAATAAATTATCCGTATGGTTGATTTTTGATGTGGCATGACGTTCAAATGACATTCTGGCATCTGTATCTGACATACCGGAACCATTATCAATAACCTGAATCAGGGATTTACCCGCATCTTTAAGGATAACTTTTACTTCACTCGCACCAGCGTCTATGGAATTTTCCAGCAATTCTTTGATGACAGATGCCGGACGTTGAATCACTTCACCAGCAGCAATCTGGTTCGCAACAGCATCCGATAATAAATTAATAATATCCGGCATTTAAAAGATTGGGTTGTTTTTAATAAAAGAACAGGTAATAAGAAACCAGCATCAGGAATATCAATATGATAACGAGACGTACATTGGAAGTTCTCTTGGATAATCGCTGCTTTCTGAAATAAGTCTTGAATTGTCCTTTTATATGAGGTACATAAACGTCAGATTCTTCTGATAACCCTAATTCAGCCTTTATCTGTTTGTTTCGTTTTTCACGTTCTTCCTTTTTGGCATCATAATAAAGCGGCTGATAATTAAACTTATTGTATTTTGGTATCTTAAAAAATACTACGGCCATAATCATTTGTTTTTTTGCAAATTTAACAATTATATGATACAATTTGTGAAAACAGCATCCTTATATTGATAACACAACTAATATCAATATATTTTGTAGGGTTTGCCTTCATGCCAATTTATCCTTTACTCGCGTTTCTTCAGTTTCAGGTTGAGTTCATCAAGTTGTTGCGGATTGATCTCAGATGGGGTCTCAATCATCACATCCCGGCCCATGTTATTTTTTGGGAAAGCAATGACATCCCTGATGCTGCTTAATCCCGCAAATACAGAAACCCACCGGTCAAACCCAAAAGCCACCCCACCATGGGGGGGAGCCCCATACTGAAAGGCATCCATCAGAAAACCAAATTGTTTTTTGGCTTCCTCCCGGGTAAAGCCCAAATTTTTAAACATCAGATCCTGTAAATCCTTATCATGAATCCTGATGGACCCCCCTCCTATTTCAACGCCGTTAATGACCAGATCGTACGCATCGGCCCTGACTTTTCCGGGATCACTTTCAAACCATGACAGGTCTTCCATTTTGGGAGAGGTAAACGGATGATGCATGGCAAAATATCTTTGCTCCTCTTCATCCCATTCAAACAATGGAAAATCGATGATCCACAAGGGCCTGAACACTTCCGGATCCATTAATTTCAATCTTCTGCCCATCTCCAGTCTTAATTCTGACAAAGCATAGCGGGTTTGCTTTTTATCACCGGCTAAAATCAACATTAAATCACCGGGCATGGCTTCAAACTCAGGTGCCCACCGTTTAAAATCATTCTCATCATAGAATCTATCAATGGATGATTTAAAAGATCCGTCCGGATGATATTTTATGTAAACAAGTCCTTTGGCACCAATCTGCGGTTTCTGAACGAAACCGATCAGCTCATCCAGCTTTTTCCTGCTATATTCAGCAGCCCCGCTCACACAAATGCCTCCAATGTATTCCGCATTATCAAAAACGTTAAATCCTTTCCCTTTTGCAAAGGAGGTTATTTCATGGAGTTCCATTCCGAAACGCAAATCAGGTTTGTCACTGCCATATTTTTCAATGGCTTCAAAGTAATTCATTCTGGGAAAATCTCCTTCGATATTCACTCCTTTTACGGCGCTAAACAAATGACAGGCCAAACCTTCAAAAGTGTTGAGTACATCATCCCTTTCAACAAAAGACATTTCGCAGTCCACCTGTGTAAATTCCGGTTGGCGGTCAGCCCTCAGATCCTCATCCCGGAAGCATTTCACAATCTGGAAATATTTATCGTATCCTGAAATCATCAATAACTGTTTAAAAGTCTGCGGTGACTGAGGCAATGCATAAAACTCCCCCGGATTCATTCGGGATGGAACGACAAAATCACGGGCCCCTTCCGGGGTGGATTTGATAAGAAAAGGCGTCTCAATTTCAAGAAATCCCTGATCAGACAGGTATTTTCTAACTTCCCCGGCCATCTGATGCCGCAGAATGAGGTTATTCATAACTGGTCTTCTCCGCAAGTCAAGGTACCTGTATTTCATTCTTAACTCATCCCCGCCGTCGGTATTTTCTTCAATGGTGAAAGGAGGCAGTTTTGACTGACTGAGCACTTCCAGTTCTGCCACTTCTATTTCTATCTCCCCGGTTGGTAGCTTAAGATTTTTGCTGGTTCGCTCAATGACCCTGCCTCTGACTTTCACCACATATTCCCGGCCCATTTCCCGTACCTGTTCATCCAAATCCGGACGGTTATTCGTATCAATAAACAACTGAGTGATTCCGTACCGGTCCCTTAAATCTATAAAAGTCATCGCTCCCAGGTTTCTGATTCGCTGAATCCAACCGCTTAATAGCACTTCCTCATTTAAGTTATCAATCCTCAATGCGCCGCATGTATGTGTTCTGTACATTTTTTTTATTTTTATATATTGCATGGATAAATCAGTGCTCAAAAATAGAAATAAAAACACAAACCCAATCTGTTTACCAAAATGGAAAATATATTAAATGATGAATATTTCATGAAGCAGGCTTTAAAGCAAGCCGAGATGGCCTATGATGAAGATGAGATCCCAGTCGGTGCGGTAGTTGTCATTAAAAACCAGATTATTGCCAAAGCATACAATTCTGTGGAAAAACTGAAAGATGTCACCGCTCACGCAGAAATGCTGGCCATCACCGCTGCCTTTAACAACCTGGGAAGTAAATACTTAAAACACTGCAAGCTCTATGTCACCCTTGAACCATGCATGATGTGCGCAGGGGCGATCTTCTGGTCGCAATTGGGTGAACTGGTATATGGAACCGCTGATGAGAAAACAGGTTTTACCCGGGTAAATCCAAGTTTTCTATATCCCAGGTTAACGATAAAATCAGGGATTTTAAAAGAAGAATGTTCCAAGATGTTAAAAGAATTTTTCCGGGAAAAGCGTTAATGGAATTAAAACCTCCATATATTTACAATAATGATAAAAAATCATATGGGTAAAACCTGCCTGACCTATTTCAAAAAATTCAACCGGCTTCAATAAGTTATCACTTTCTTTCAACAATTTACTTCAAATTTGTTCATAAACCCATATTTTTACATGTTATTTAATATTGAAAATGTAGCATAAACCGATATAGAAACAATGCCCATGTTCCTGAAGAGCCTCTCTTTTTTTATTGCATTCATCATCAGTTGCTCAATGATTGCTCAACCGGAGTTTAAGGATGAGAGGGGCAACACCGCGCCACAGGAAACAGAACAGCGGAAAGACAGCATGATGACTGATCAGGAAGTAAATTCAAGTGACTACCTGTCTCAGATAAAGACCTATCTTGAACTGGCTGAAGCCTACCGGAACCGTAATTCGGAAAAAGCCGTCACTTATGCCATGGAAGCATTCAAGCTAAGCCAGGTATCCGGAATTGTGAATTATGAAGCGAAAGCAGCTTATGAACTTGGATTTGCTTACTATATAATGAATCGATATGATCAAGCCATCGAATACCTTCATACAGCCCTGGAAATATATCAGAAGATAAATGACCAGGAAGGGGCTGCCTTATCATACAACAGACTCGGAAATGTTTACCAGTTGAAAGGCAACTATGAACTAGCCCTTGAAAACTACCAAACCGCCCTTTCACTGAATAAAGAAAGCCGGAATAAAAAGGAGCTGGCACGCACTTATTCAAATCTCGGTAACATTTACCGGATTTATGGAAAATTTGAAGAAGCCATTGATTACAGCCTTAATGCCCTTTCTACCTATGAAGAAGTTGGATTTAAAGATGGCATGGCATGGACACTGCTAAACATTGGCCGCTTGTATAAGCAACTGGAAGGATATGACAGGGCCCTGGAAAATGTCAGACGTTCTCTTTCAATATACAGGGAAATTGAGTCGCAAACAGGCAACAAGACCGGCATTACTCTTTGCCACAAAGAGTTAAGCTCCATATATTTTGAAATAAAAAATTATGATCAGGCATTAATGTACAACGAGAAAGTGCTTGAGATAAATGAGACTTCCGGAAACGAACATGGCGTAGCCAATTCTATTGCAAGCATGGGCAAAATATATTATGATATGGGAAGGTATGAGGTTTCGCTGAATCATTTGTTTGAGGCCCTCAAAATAAAAAAACAATTAAACGACAGCACAGATCTGGCTTCCATATATTTATTTATCGGCAGAAGCTACAATAAATCAGACGATGCATCCAAAGCCCTGGAATACCTCAATAAAAGCCTTGCCATTGCCGCTTCACAAAATCTTCGTACTGAATTAAAAGATGCTTATCATACCCTTTATGAAATTAGCAGGGATAAAAACGATTATCAAAAAGCCCTGGAATATCATTTATGGTATGCACGGTTAAAAGACAGCATTAACATTAAAAACATCACCCGGCTTGAAATGCAATATGAATTTGACAAAACCCAGCAAAAGCTGGAAATGGAGAGAGAAAATCAGAAAGCCATTCACCGGGCTGAGCTGCAAAGGCAAAAAATAATAAGAAACTCCTTTATCGCCGGGTTCCTGTCAATGGTCCTCCTCGCTTTCCTGATATTCAGAAATTACAGACAAAAGAAAAGAGCAAATAAGGCGCTGAAGGAAAAAAATGAAGAAATCAACCAGCAAAAGGAAGAAATTGAAACCCAGCGGGATGAAATAGAAGTTCAGAAAGATTATGTCACCCGTCAGCGGGATCAAATTGCCAAGCAAAACAAAGTGATCAAAGACAGCATTCAATATGCACAAAGGATACAATCGGCTGTTCTTCCCCAGGAAAAAGAAATCACAGATTACCTTCCGGAACATTTTATCCTTTTCAGGCCACGGGATATTGTCAGCGGGGACTTCTACTGGCTGAACAAACAAAACGGCCGGATTATCCTTGCTGTAGCTGATTGTACAGGGCATGGAGTGCCCGGGGCTTTTATGAGCATGATGGGCATTGCTTATCTGAATGAAATTGCCAACAAAAAAAATATAAATGAGGCCAGTCAGATCCTGGAATTGCTCAGGGACAATGTCATCGAAGCCCTTCACCAGGAGGGAAAATCCCTGGAATCAAAAGACGGCATGGACATGTCATTGGTAATATTTGACTTAAAACAGCAAAAATTTCAGTATGCCGGCGCCAATAATGCGATGTACCTGATAAGAAATGAAGAGTTGATCATGTATGAACCTGACAGGATGCCGATTGGTATCCATTTCAGAGGCAGGAAGAGTCCGTTCACCAACCACCATATTGATATTCAGCAAGGAGACATGGTGTATTTGTTTACCGACGGATTTGCCGATCAGTTCAGCTCCAACACGATGAATAAATACAAATATCCACGCTTCAGAAAATTTCTTCAAAAAATTCACAAAGAACCCGTTGAAAAACAGCGGAAATTATTGTTTGAAGAGTTTGAAAACTGGCGGGGTGGAAATTACCAACTGGATGATGTATTAATTATTGGATTGAAGTTTTAAAAATAATGCGCTAGAAATTTTATAACTGTTGCGTTAGAGGGATAAGCTGAATTTATAATCACTAAGAGAGACTAAGATGAAACCTCCATGATTAAGTGTTAATCACATACGCGCATGATCAAAAAGGAG
>CAYFUP010000133.1:0-2789 GCA_964346235.1 uncultured Bacteroidales bacterium
AGGTATGGAGTACGCTACCCGTGTTGATACCATGTTGAAATACTTGGACAAAGCCCCGGAAGCTTCCACGGAAATTATTTGGGTAGATGGTATTGAACGGGCAGACTTAAAATATGGAGATAAACTCAAGGTAACGGCCAAAGATGAATCCGTGAAAGAATATTTCCTTGTTGTTGACACTGTCCCGGAACCCAGCCACAATGCCAAGCTGTATGCCATTACATGGCCCGATGCACCAAGCATTGTAAAGGACAGACCGGCTTGGAATTTTGATACCATCCCTAATTTTAACCCGAATGTCTATATGTATGAAATTGAGGTGCCATTTGGAACCAGCAGCGTACCAGCACTCGTTCCTGTACCCGATGATCTCAATGCCGAAGTTTTAATGGACAGGGCAACGCGAGTCAGGGGTGCCCGGGAAGACCGAATAACAACCTTTACAGTGACGGCGGAAGATGACACCACCATCAATACCTACTCAGTTGTATTTTCAGAAGAAATGCCTGATGACTTTAAGCAACCGTTTGTTGCTGAACCTTTTATATCGGAAGTTTATACCAGCAGGGGTGGTAATTTCAATTCAGTAGAGATATTTAACCCGGGCTCTGAATCCATTGATTTAAGCAATTATATGTTAGCCGTTGATTACCAGAATCCCCCGGGTGAATTACTTCGGTATTCTAAGGCTGACAATTATAATCTGGCATATAAAAAATATGTACCGGGTTATAAATATGTAAGTGAAGAAGAGTTTGCTCAAATGCCGAGGAAAATTGTAAAGGATTTTGCAGTGAATCCCATAGTTAACGGAGGTGATACCTGGGTTATGACAGGAGAGCATGCAGGCGGGACGTGGTTTTATGATCCGGACAGGAAATGGGGACCTCCTCTTTACAAGGTTCAGATGCAGGCATCCGATGTTATCATTACCTCAATTAGCAGTGCGCCGGATTATTGGTTAGCCGATCCTGTTTTACACGGTGTAGACAATGCCTCGCTAAAAATAACGGAACATCCTTCAGCCGATAATTACGATTTCGACAAAGCAAAATATTTTCCTGCACTTAGGGACACCTGGACGTTATGGTTGTTTAAAATTAAAAATGATTCCATCAAACGGGGTGAAAAAGGCATTGTTGACATTGCCGATTTTGAATTGATAGATCTGTGGGGAGATTATGCCGGTGATGGAGCAAAATGGTCACCTGGTTATGATACAATTGGGATGGATCATTATTCACATAGAAGAAAACCGGAGTTTTACAAAGGAAATCCCCTGCCAGGAGTTCAGGGATCATGGGATACTACCGATGCAGGTTCAGAATGGGTATCATACCAACATACTGATTTTGGCGGAGAACCGGAAAATTTTCAACAATTGCAGGCACACTTAGGGGTACATAGTGTCAATCCAATAACGGCTCACATTTCTACCATAACTTCTGAAATGTATATCGTAAGTAATGGTTATCAAACGCCACAAAATATTCATGGAATAGTTTCCGGGACCACTGTGGATGATCTGATTAATAATAAAATTAAAAAAGAGGATGAAGGGCAATCCCTTGAAGTGGTTGGTAAATCAGGTGATACCGAGCTGGAGGAAGGCGATACATTGATGGTAGAGTCAGCCAACGGCCAAAATGTAACCAAATATGGACTGCACATTGGTGCACTGGATGATAATACGGTACTGACGTCATCTGAATATACCATTTCAATTGATGGAGGTGAAGGGACTATTTCAGGCATTCCATTTGGCCAAACCATTATGGAGGTTTATAACAATGTAAACAAACCTTCCAATGCCGTGCTGAATGTAATGGATGCGAAAGGAAACCTGATACCTATGCTGACGAAAAACAATAATAATGAGTATGTGAATACCAAAGCTGGTGATCATCTTTCCTTTGAAGTGGTAGCAGAAGACATGCAGACCAAAATTACCTATAAATTACAGTTGGATGTGGGAGATGATATGGCCTATATATATTCCGATGTATATGGTGTGGATCAGGAAGTAAATTTGGTGTCTTATATACCTTTAGGTACCAGTGTTTCAAAATTACTGGGTAATCTCATGACCAACGAAGGAGCAGTTGCGAAAGTATTTGATAAGTTGGGGAATGAGAGAAGCATTGGAGATGTGTACATGGATGACAATGTGATTGTTACTTCACCTGACGGTTCTTTGTCAAAGGTTTATTTCCTTCATATGCTTCAGGAAGCAGAAGGCACGGAAGCTTATATAGTTTCCGAGTCCTTTGAGGTAAATCAGCTGGATAAAGTAGTATCCGGTATATCCACTGAGCTGGATGTGAATTTGTTCAGCAATTTGGTTACCGCTGCGCCAGGGGCTTCCATGATGGTTCTGGATGCAGATGACAATGAGAAAACATCTGGTGATATTGCAAATGATGATCAACTGCAAGTTGTTTCAGGAAACGGCATGCTTACGGTAACCTATGATTTGAACCTGGAGGGAACAGAAGCATTTGTTACTTCAGATGTTTATTTGGTTAATCAGAAAGATTCCAAAATCAGAGAAATTCCTCAGGATACTGAGATAAGCACTTTTAATGATTTATTAATTCCGGCCATTAATGCCAGCATGGAGGTACTGGATGCCAACGATAGTCCGGTTACCGAAGGAATGCTACAGGAAGGATATAAATTAAGGGTTGTTTCAGGTGATGAGCAAACCACGAAGGTTTACAGTCTCGAATTTAAAGCCGAACCTGATTTGCTTGTGCTTTCAGATCATTACCTGGTCAACCAAAGTGCTA
>CAYFUP010000133.1:2889-8856 GCA_964346235.1 uncultured Bacteroidales bacterium
TTATGGATGCCAATGATCAGGCAGTAACCGAGGGCGATGTAACAAGTGATTACAAACTCAAAGTTACTTCGGACGATAAGGAAGTTACCTATGACTTGACAGTTGCCACAAGCATAAGCCTGGTAGAAAATAAACCTGAATTCAGGGTTTATCCGAATCCTGCCACTGATGTGCTTTATGTTGATGGTGTAGCTGATTCAGGTATTATTGTCATCAGAAATATTCTGGGCAAAATAGTCAAGACCATAGATAGCAGCAATATCCAAAATGGTTCAATTACCTTAAGCAACCTGTATTCAGGGGTGTATTTTATTTACCTTCAAACGGATAATTATCGTACACAGATAATTAAAATAGTCAAACAATAAAAGAAGGCTATTGAGCTAATATTTAAAAAAGACGGGAGATTCTTCCCGTCTTTTTTATGTTTATTAAGTAGCCAATTTATGGTCCGTTTGTTAAATCAATATATTATATTACATTCTGCAAAAAAGATTAACCATAAAAGACTTGGCAAATGAACTAAATTTGCATTATTCAACTGTTTCAAGAGCCTTAAACAATTGCCATGGCATAAAAAAATCAACAAAAGTCAAGGTACTGGAAGCAGCAAGGGAATACGGATATCAGGTAAATTTAAATGCAGTGCATTTAAGGGTTGCAAGCAATAATACAATAGCACTGATAATCCCTAATATTCGACATACCTTTTTTACCAATATTGTGAGTTACATATCGAAGTTAGCATATAACAAAGGGTATGTAGTGTCCATCTTTGAATCGAATGAAAATTATATGCAGGAACAAGAAGTTATCAACAGGATTATAAAATATAATTTTTCAGGCACGATTGCTTCTATCTCAAAAAATACCATCAATACTGACCATTTTAGTTTATTAAGTAAATATAACATTCCACTGGTTTTTTTTGACCGGATTGGTAAAAACATCAATACATCGAAGGTGCTGGTTAACAATTATGAAAGTGCTTTCCATGCAACAGAGATGCTTATTAAAAGAGGGTATGAAAGAATTGCCTATATTTCAGGTCCTATCCATCTAAATGTTTTTAAGGACCGGCTTCAGGGTTACATTGAAGCGCTTGCCAAATACAAAATCGGATATAATCATTATTTAATCATCAATAAAGAATTTAACATAGAGGATGGAAAAAAATCTTTGGAAAGCTTGTTAGAAAACAATGAAAAACCCGATGCCATTTTTTCTACTTCTTCAATTTTATCTATCGGCATTGTTTTAAGGGCAAAAGAATTAAACTATCGAATTCCAGATGACTTCGGATTGCTTGGCTTCGGTGATAATGATATATCGGGTATTATTGAGCCTGCTATTACATCAATAATTCAACCTGAAAATGAAATTTCTGAACATTGTTTTAATATTCTGATGAATATGATTAGTGGGAAACATACAGATAATCCGACAATAAGAATAGTTAATACAAGAATAATCCACAGGGGGTCAATTTAGCTTCTTTATGAGAACATACCGCCTTGGCTTCAGCTCGTCACATTATTCAGGTTGACCCTCATCATTAATCCATTATCAACAGTTTGCTATCATTTTTTTAGGGTTTATAGATTTTTATGCCTCTGTAATTAAAGTAGCATAAACATTTTGCATGCCGGAATTATAAAAATGAATCTATGGGCAGTTTATTCCAATTTCATAAAATATGGCTTTTTATCAAGCAACCAATCGATTATGTTTTTCAAATAACGTTCATGCTTGTTGCATTGCAGATTTTCATGCAGTCGTGCGTTAGCCCGGCTAACAATGAACAACAAGTAGTAAAAAAATTGGGACAGGACATATCATTTAATGAGTTAATGCCTCCTGTGCCTAATCAGGCGAAGTTCAAAGATGATGATTATCATATCTGGGGCAGTAGTATGTTAAAGGGAGAAGATGGACAATATCATTTATATTTTTCCAGATGGCCCAGGGAATCAGGGCATTCTGCATGGGTAGTTCAGTCAGAAATAGCCCATGCGACGGCTGATAAGCCTGCAGGGTCATATACATTCAAGGATGTTGCCCTGCCGGAAAGGGGACGTGAATACTGGGATGGAAAGACCACTCATAATCCGACCATTCACCGATTCGATGAAAAATATTATTTGTATTACATGGGAACAACAGGCGATGGAAAATTATATGAAAATGATTTGAACTGGATACACAGAAATAATCAGCGAATCGGAGTAGCCATTGCTGATGAACCTGAAGGGCCATGGAAACGCTTTCAAAAGCCATTGATAGATGTATCAAAAGATGACTCTGCGCATGACGCATTGATGGTTTCAAATCCTTCAATAACAAAAATGGCTGATGGAAGGTTTTTAATGGTGTATAAAGCAGTGGCAAAAAAGAGAAAAATGCCCTTTGGAGGTCCGGTTGTACACCTTACTGCCATTTCCAATTCTCCAACCGGCCCTTTTGAAAAACATATGAAACCCATATTTACCGCTGAAGATGTTGATTTTCCTGCTGAAGATCCCTATGTTTGGCAACAGGGCAATGGTTATTTTGCCATTGTTAAAGATATGGGGGGAGCCTTTACAAATTATGGGAAGTCATTGGTGTTGTTTAAATCATCCAACGGATCGGATTGGGAACTGACTCAAAAACCACTGGTAACTGAATTTAAGGTTAACTGGGCAGATGGGACAACGGACAGATTTGAACGGTTGGAGCGTCCGCAAATATTTTTCAGGAATGGACAACCAACAGTTCTTTTTCTGGCGGCCTATGATGGGACTAATTCATTTAATATTCATGTGCCTTTAAGATGATATATCATATTTGTTTGAATGGTTTACTTGAATAATAATTTGCCTAAATTGAATAAATGTATGAGTCAAAAAAGAATTTATTTTTTTTTACTGGTTTTGGTTGCCTTTTCATTATTGTTTTCAAATAAGGCTGCTAAAAACTTTAATGAAGACGTTAATAAGCGCAATAACACTGGAATTAATCAAGCAAAAAACATGAAAGTAAATCATACTGTATTTGGACATATCAATGGAACACCTGTTCATTTATATAGCCTTGTCAATGCCAAAGCTATGGAAGTAGAAATTACAGAATTTGGTGCCATTGTGGTGAGTATTAAAGTTCCGGATAAAGCGGGCAATATTGAAGATGTAACATTGGGATACGATAAACTTGAGGGATACAGGGAAGATCCATATTATTTCGGAGCCACCATTGGACGGGTTGCTAACCGTACCAGCGGTGCCAGTTTTGTTTTGGACGGTAAAAAATATGAATTGGCTGCCAATACTTTACCTGATTTTGGCAAAAATCACCTTCATGGTGGAGAGAAAGGTTTTAACAAGGTCTTATGGAAAGGAAAAAGTTTTCAAAAAGAAGACCATGTGGGTGTCAGCCTTTCTTACTTGAGTGAGGACGGGGAGGAAGGTTATCCGGGCAATTTGGAAGTGGAAGTTGTTTATAAATTAAACCAGCAGAATGAATTGTTGATTGAATATCACGCCACCAGTGATCAAAAAACAATCGTAAACATGACCCATCACAGTTATTTTAACCTAAAAGGGGAAGGACAGGGAGATGTGTTGGAGCATGAGGTAAAGGTCAATGCTGATAAATATACCCCTGCTGATGAAAACCTAATACCCACTGGAGAAATAGCCAGCGTTAAAGGGCAGCCGGTTGATTTTACCTCATTAAGGGAAATTGGTTCGCGGTTAGATGAGATGCAGCAATCAAAGTTTACCGGTTATGATCTAAATTATATTATTAATCATAAAAAGAACGGTAGCCTTGAACTGGCAGCCAAAGCACTGGATAAGCAATCTGGCAGATTGCTGGAAGTATATACCACCCAGCCATGCATGCATTTTTATACAGGTAATTTTTTGGAAGGCAAAGCTGGGAAAGATGGCAAAGCCTATCAAAAATACGGGGCATTCTGTTTTGAGCCACAAGGGTATCCGGATGCCATCAATAAACCGGAGTTTGAATCCATCGTCTTGCATCCGGGCAAAACCTATAAGCAAACCATTATATATAAATTTTCAGTAAACGATTAAAAAATATATTATTTAACCATGGATGATAATGATTTTTTAAGTAGCATCAAATTGCCATATTTCACGTCTTTAGCGAAAAAAGATTATTATAATTTTCTAAAAGATTCATACAAGCTTCTGAAGAAATACCCACAATATTTATCTGACTGTGAAGGGATAGAATCACTGGAACTCGCCCATTTGCTTCCACGGATACCGGAAACAATGCTTACGGCTTACGTTGGAATAAATGATGCGGTATGCAATAAGGGGCTGGTTACTCCTTTTCTGCCAAGACATGCCCATAACAATGTGTTTGTCTTTGATCCTCAATTTTTTCCCGGAAAAGATGATGTGCCGGAAGGAACCATAGATGCAAAGGAAATCATTAATGATTTCAGGCCACCAAATGAAACCTGGAGATCAGAATGGACTTATGTAATGATTTCCGGAATTGATCGAGATTTTTCAAGTTTATGGAGAGAAAAGGGGTATATTGACATGATTCCGGCGAAATTTGAGGATTTCACCATGATCAGTGATCATATTGAAAGCATGGTATGCACATTTATAGATCCCATGGCATTGGAACATCCTGTTAACAAAAGCCGCGATTATCTCGATGAGGCGAGAAGGAGGGGGGAACAACGAGTAAAAGAGTTTACCATACCCGAATTGCTTCAGGGGGAAATAAAAAACCTGGTTCCGCTCATTCTTAACCAGGGAGAAAAGCTTTATGTAGCTCGCCCGGATTTTTTGCCCTGTGATCATTGCTGGAGCAATATTCATCCGGACAATAAAGGATATGCCGTGGTGAATGAGAATTCGGCAGTTCCCCTTGATCTGGTAACATCAAAACCCGCGATAAAGCCTGAATACAAAAATATATTGAAGCCACCGGCAGGCAGTGCAGATAATACCACCGATTGGTTTTTCAGGGGAAAGGACTTATTCAGAACCCCCGTAAAACCAGGTCATATTGCAGGTTAGAATAGCAAACAGATGCCCTCCTTATCAGCTATTGCTTAAAAAAGAATAGGTAAAAAATAACTGGAGGGCTATTTGTGAGATAAAAGAAATGGCAATTATTTGCTATTGTGTAAGGTTGAAAATCGATGGATAAATAATGATTTTATATTTAACATGAAAAGGACATTAATACGCTCTACGATAGTAGCTGCACTGGGAAGTCTTCTGTTTGGATTCGATACGGCAGTGATTTCAGGCACAACGGATTGGCTTCAGGAAGTATTTAATTTAACCTCCTTTGAATTGGGGTTCACTGTCGCTAGTGCCTTAGTAGGAACCATTGTGGGAGCCCTAACCATGGGAAGGCCCTCTGATAAATATGGCCGGAGAAGCATTCTGTTCGTGCTGGCCGTACTTTATTTTATTTCGGCTCTGGGATCAGCCCTTGCCATGAACTGGATTAGTTTTTTAATTTTCAGGTTAATCGGAGGAATAGCAGTAGGAGGCGCCTCCGTGGTTTCACCCATGTATATAGCAGAAATTTCACCTGCAAAACAGCGCGGGAGACTTGTAGCTGTGGCCCAATTAAATATTGTAATAGGAATGCTTTTGGCATACTTATCAAATTACCTGATCGCATCTTTGGAACTGGGAGCTATCGAATGGCGCTGGATGTTGGGTGTTGAAACCATTCCTGCCATCTGTTTTTTTCTTTTGCTGTTTGCTTCGCCCAGGAGTCCGAGATGGCTTGTTGCCCAGGCAAGAATTGAGGAGGCAAAAGATGTGCTGGAGAAATGCGGATCGGATTTGGACAATATTGACATGGAAATAGAAAAAATTCAACAGTCCCTGCATCTTGAAAAGCATTTATTAAAAGAACCTTTTTTTGTAAAGAAATATCGTACACCGATTTTTCTTGCAATAATCATTGCATTGTTCAATC
>CAYFUP010000134.1:0-8737 GCA_964346235.1 uncultured Bacteroidales bacterium
CTTTTCTCCTCGGGTTATTTATCCAGATTCTATTGTAAAGATACATGTTTGTTTTAAATCCCTAAAAAAATAATTCTAGATTTCTGCGTATAGATAATACTTAATGTTAACCCGGTTAAAGGAGTAAAAAAATTATTAGGGAAAAACACATAAAATGTATCAATAATAATTAATACCGGTAACTCCTGTTTAATGAATTCTATGAAGATATATAACAATATTATATTCATCAAAGATGAATCATGCATATTAAAAACATCATTTATCAGCCACTGGTATGATGATATTATTATGGATGTAATATCCTATAATTAAATCTTAAAATTATAAACCGATGAAGCGAAATTTATTGCCCTTATTCTTTTTATTTATATTTACCTTTCAGGTGCCTGCTCAATATCTGGAATCATATGCTATACCTACCTACGAAAATGCTAGCATTCATTGGAAAACCTGGGATCAAGAGGATTGCAAAGTATTCTATAAAGAAAGTTCAGATGCTGTATGGAAACAAGGGATAAATTTATGGTATGATGATCGCAATAATGAATACCGTGGAAGTTTATTTAAGCTAAAAACCAATACGGATTACCATGTAAAGTTCATTACTTCTTCAGATAGCAATCATCTGGATTTTAAAACCTTGGATGAAAATTTTCCTATAGGCAAAACCACGAAGCTTCCTGAAGGAGAATCTTTTGAAACTATAGAGATTGTTGAATCCGGCAGCCCTGATGGCTACCATCTGATAACGGCTTCAGCAGGTACTAAATCCACAATAAACCTAAGAAATAAGCATGCTTATGGAATTATTATAAAAGCAGATTATGTCATTATCAGGGGAATTGAAATTATTAATGCTGCTGAGGATGGAATCATTATGCAGGGCCACAGAAATGATGTTGTGATAGAACAATGCAGAATTGCTAGATGGGGTTCTTTTGAATTTGCCAAGAACTGGGATGCAGCCATTAAACCCTATGAAGGAGAAGGAGCAGAAGGTTCAATCAGCAGGCTGACCATCCAGAGAAATCTGATTGAAGATCCGAATGGCGATGCCAATGATTGGGATGAACCCAATGGTACAGAAAAGACTGCAGCAGGATATCATCCATTTGGTCCATACGGGATTACTTACATTAAAAATGGAAAACAGATAATTGTCAGGTACAATAATATTCGCGGGTCGGCGGGTCATTATTATCATGATGCGATACAAGGGGTTAACAAACCGGGCAATGATATTTATGGGAATACATTCCGAAATGTTTGGGATGATGCTATCGAAAGTGATGGCGATAATAATAATACACGTATTTATGCCAATTATTTTTCATATGTTTATCACCCAATATCATTTGTTCCAACCAAAGAAGGTCCTATTTATGTGTTTCGAAATGTTTCAGGGGTATGCCAGCGTACAAAAAGCTGTCCCGCAGGAGCACATTTTATTAAAACCGGAGCAAGAAACAGTGCTCAGAAAAAAAGCAGGCGATATATTTTGCATAATACAATCCTGCAGCCTAATGGTGAACATCCGGATGGCAATGGAGCTGATCATGCATTCAGCCAGCAATTGAATACATCGGTTTATTCGAGAAACAATGTTTATCAAGTTCCGTTTGCATTATCCCAGAATATCCAAAATTGCAATTTTGATTATGATTATTATTGCGGCAATGCGGATTATGGTGAATTATTGGGTGAAAACTGCATACTTACCAGTGAACCACCTGGTGAACATATAATCGATGCAGGTCAGGTTATTCCCGGAGTTAATGATGGATACCAGGGTGATGCTCCTGATATGGGAGCATTTGAGC
Source organism: uncultured Bacteroidales bacterium (assembly GCA_964346235.1). Classification (GTDB taxonomy): domain Bacteria; phylum Bacteroidota; class Bacteroidia; order Bacteroidales; family CAYFUP01; genus CAYFUP01. Next base: position 1,824 of record CAYFUP010000134.1, read on the forward strand.
ACGGGGGCCAATTATTGGAATTTGGACGCAGGGCATATTTGGCAATCAAAGATGATGTTTCTCCATGGGAGAATGAGGAAACTTTAGAAGAAAACACTAAACTAAATCAAAAGATTAAATTTCTGTTAGATTATAGATAGCATATATGTTCTGTTTGAAGAACAACACATTTGTTTATAAAACAATGATAAATATTGATAGAATATTCTGCAGTAAACTGAATCTATTAATTATTAATAAATTAAAATTTATACATCATGAAAAAACTTATTCAACTTATCGTATTATCACTGGTCACATTTAACCTGGCTGGTCAGTCAGTTCAATCGGACATTAAAGTATTAAAATCCGTAGCCGATAACATTTTAAAGAATACCACCTATGATTTTTATAATCCGGTTACCGATGAAGTAATTAAGGATGTAAATGAAAAAAACTATTCTCCTGACATTAAAATCAAGAGCCCTTATAATGACTGGCGATATTGGAATGGCGTATTGAATATTGCTTTTATGCAAATGGGTGAGTATTTTGATAGCCAGGAATATAAAGACTTCGCCATAAAAAACTATGAGTTTGCATTTAAAAATACTCCAATTTTCGAAAAGAATTTCAGGGAGGATATGAGACGGCAACCCCAAACATTTGGTTGTAAGATAAAAACCAAACAGCTTGATGATTGCGGTGCTCTTGGGGGAGGTTTAATTGAAGTTTACAAAGATGATAAAAAGCCTGAATACAGGGATTATATATATAATACAGCAGCGGATCACATTATGAACCAACAGGTAAGATTGGATGATGGGACTTTGGTCAGGGGTTATCCGCACGAATTTACCCTCTGGGCTGATGACCTGTATATGAGTATTGTTTTTTTAGCAAGGATGGGTGGTTTAACCGGTGAAAACAAGTATTATGATGATGCTGCCAGACAAGTCATAAATTTTACCAAATATTTATTTAATCCTTATAAAGAATTATATAATCATTACTGGTATAGTGATTTAAATCAAAAGGGCATTGCTTATTGGGGGCGATGCAACGGATGGGTAATGCTGGCACAATCAGACCTCTTGACCTATTTGCCGGACAACCATCCAAAGCGGGATACCCTGATTTCCATTTTTTATCAGCAATTATTGGGCCTTGCCAAATATCAAAGTCCATCAGGACTCTGGCACCAGCTTCTTGATAAAAGTAACTCATACCTTGAGACTTCATGCACGGCCATGTTTACTTATTCAATAGCTAAGGCTGTCAATGAAGGCTGGATTGATGAAAGATACCGGCCAATAGCGGAAAAAGGCTGGGAAGGATTAAAGTCAAAAATACAGGCAGATGGCCAAGTTGAGGCAATTAATAAAGGGACGAGTGTGAGAAATTATGTGGAATACTATTATAAAAGGCCCACCGGGTTAAATGATATTCATGGTTTGGGACCAGTTTTGATGGCGGGTGTTGAAATCATAAAGATGAAAGAAAAATTCAAATCATCCTAAAGATTCATAAATCTATTAAAATGAATAAAATATAGCTCATTTATTAAAATTTATTAGGGGATTATACATAGATTGTCTCTTGAATGATAGATAGCGAGCTAAAATATTCAGATTATCTGAATGTAAGTTTTAAGAATCCTATAATCAAATCTACAAATGATAAGGCAAGCATTTAGCGAATCCAAAAGATTTAATAAAACTTTAAATCATAATTATGATATTGTTATAACCGGTGGGGGACTGGCAGGGACATGTGCAGCTATTGCAGCGGCTAGAAAAGGGTGCAAGGTGGCTTTAATCCAGGACAGACCTGTGTTAGGTGGAAACTCATCAAGTGAAGTCCGCTTATGGGCATTGGGTGCCACCTCCCATATGGGAAATAATAATCGCTGGGCCAGGGAGGGAGGAATCATCGGAGAAATACTCGTTGAAAATGTATTTCGTAACAGAGAAGGAAACACTTTGGTTTATGACATTATTTTAATTGACAAAATAAAGCAGGAAAAAAACATCGATCTGTATTTAAATACTATCGTATATGACATCTCCAAAGAAGATGATTTTCACATAGAAAAGGTTACTGCTTTTAATCCGCAAAATTCTACCCAATATCATTTATATTCTAAATTATTTATAGATTCATCAGGAGACGGGATTGTCTCTTATCAGGCCGGTGTTCCATTTAGAATGGGCGCAGAAGATCCGGATGAATTTGATGAAAAGTTCGCACCTGATGTGGAAGACTATGGAGAATTGCTGGGCCATACCTTGTATTTTTATTCCAAAAAAGTGGATCATGCGGTCAAATTTATTCCTCCTGAGTTTGCATTAAAAGATATTGAAAAAGTTACCAAAATTAAAGATGTGCAGGTAGATGACATCGGAACCAAATTTTGGTGGCTTGAATATGGTGGGAGGCATGATACAATTCATGAAACGGAAGAAATCAAATATGAACTTTGGAAAATTGTGTATGGAATCTGGAATCATATCAAGAATTCCGGAAAATATGAGGGGGCTGAATACTACACCCTGGAATGGGTGGGGGTTATACCCGGGAAGAGGGAAAGCAGGCGTTTTGAAGGAGAGTACATGTTGAAACAAAAAGATATTGTTGAACAAAGGGAGCATTATGATGCCATTGCCTATGGAGGATGGGCATTGGATTTACATCCGGCTGACGGGGCATACAGTAATAAAAGACCTTGTGCACAATACCATTCCAAAGGAATATTTCAGATTCCATACAGATGTTATGTGCCACAAAAACTAAATAATCTTTTACTTGCAGGAAGAATAATCAGCACAAGCCATGTGGCATTTGGATCAACCAGGGTTATGCTTACCTGTGCTTATGGCGGTGAAGCCATTGGAACAGCAGCGGCATTATGTATAAACAACAATTGTTCACCAAAAGATTATATTGATAAAACAAAAAAATCTGAATTGCAACAGGAATTAATTGAGATGGGTCATTTTATTCCGTATATAAAGCATCAAAGAACCAACCTGGTTTCAGATGCAGTCATTAAGGCTTCCAGTTCGCTGGGGTTTAACGGATTTGAACATAGTGGCGAATGGATTAAACTCGAACATGCCATTGCACAGCTTATTCCATGCAATGGATCGATTCCCGGCTTTATAGTAAAAGTAAAATCTTCAGATAATACTCAATTACAGGTTGAATTGAGGGTAAGTAAAAAATTCAGGAATCATACACCTGATAAAACAATTGATACATTTAAATTTGAACTTAAAAAAGGAATCCAGGAAATAGAAATAAAAAGTCAGCATATAATCGAGGAACCTACTTATGTTTTTATTGCTTTGATGCATAATAAAGATGTATCGGTTGCCATCTCTAGACAGCTCATTACGGGTGTTTTGTCGGTTTTTAACAAATATAGCCCTGAAGTAAATAATTATGGTAAACAATATTCAGAAATGGACATTGGTGTGGAAGAGTTTGAATTCTGGACACCAAAACGCAGACCGAATGGCCCGAATATTGCACTAAAGTTAGATAGACCAATCCGGGTCTTCCAACCTGAAAATATTGTTAATGGTTATTTCAGACCTATCAATCAGCCAAATGCATGGGTGGCGGCAATGGATGATGAGCACCCGAGATTAACAATAAACTGGCCTGAAAAGAAAAGTATAAGCAGCATAAAACTGTTTTTTGATACGGATTATGATCATGCCATGGAAACCACGCAATGGCCTCATCCAGAGGATAGGGTGCCTTATGTAGTAAAAGATTATAAAATTTTTGATGATAAGGATAATCAAATCCTTCATATTATAGACAATTATCAAACCATTAATCAGCACAACTTTAATAAAAATTTATTAACCAATATGTTAGAAATTGAATTTGATAAGTGGCAGGAACATGTACCAATTTCTTTAATGGGAATTATTTGTAAATAATAAACTATAGAATTATAATGCCAATCCTTGACTATATTATCATTTTCGTTTTTGCATTTGGGGTGATCGGTGCCGGGATTTCATTCAGAAAGGCCGGAGCCAGAAATATGAAATCTTTCTTTGCAGCTGGTGGAGCCGTGCCATATGGGATAAGTGGTCTTTCGCTATTTATGAGCTTCTTTTCAGCCGGAACATTTGTTGTTTGGGGCGCTATAGCCTATAATCACGGACTTGTATCAATTTCGATACAATGGACAATGTGTCTCGCAGGATTTTTTATTGGCTTTGTCCTTGCCCCGCGTTGGAGAAAAACCAAAGCATTGACTGCCGCGGAATATATTACTCAGCGATTTGGACTAAGAATACAAAAGCTATATACCTACATTTTTATTTTTATCAGTTTATTTACCGTTGGGGCATTTTTATATCCGGTGGCGCGAATTATATCTACATCCACTGGGTTTTCCTTAAGTGCATGCATTATATTTCTGGGCTCGGCGATAATTCTTTATACCACATTTGGCGGACTAATGGCCGTTGTAGTAACCGATGTATTGCAATTTATCATTCTGACTTCGGCTGTTTTTTTGGTGATTCCTTTTTCATTTAATGAAATTGGTGGGGTACAAAATTTTATTCAGAATGCTCCTGAAAACTTTTTTGATTTTGCTATCGATGTGGAATATACATGGCCTTTTTTATTTGCATTTGCTTTTTATAATATATTTTTTATCGGTGGAAACTGGTCATATGTACAGAAATACCTGGTGGTTGATAGTGTTCAGTCAGCTAAAAAAGTTGGCTGGCTTTTTGGCTTTTTGTACTTGATAAGTCCGGTGATCTGGATGCTTCCCCCCATGATTTACAGGATATATAACCCGGCACTCTCCACTACTGGTTCTGAAGATGCTTATATACTAATGTGTAAAACGGTACTTCCCATGGGTATGCTTGGATTGCTGCTGGGGGCCATGTTTTTTGCCACGGGAAGCTCTGTGAGCACTGCCCTTAATATTTCTGCAGGCGTTTTTACCAATGACATCTATAAAAACCTAAAAAAAAACATTGCTAAAAATATAACCAATAAAGAATTGATAACCGTTGGAAGGTTATCAACGATTATTTTTGGCGTTATTACAATAATTGTTGCTTTGAGCGTTCCGCATATGGGTGGTATCGTAAATGTTGTCCTGAAAGTCGCTTCTATCACAGGAGGAGCTCTTTATTTGCCTGCGATTTGGTCATTGTTTTCGAAAAAACATAGTGGTATTTCCTTGTTTACCATTACCGTGATTGTATTATTTGTAAATATGATGCTGCAGGTGATTGCACCGGATGTAAATCCGGCCTGGGACATGACCAGGGCACAGGATACCATTCTGGGGGTTGTACTTCCTTTATTGCTTTTGTCTTTTTATGAAGTTTATGCTTATCTAAAAGGCAAGGAAGTCAGTAAGGATTATATTACTTATCAGGAATGGTTGAAGAAAAAGGAATCTGTAATGATTTCTGAGGAAGAAAAAATAGCTGCAAAAAATGCTAATAATTATAGTTTAATTGTTATTGGCATTGGTTTGATGATTACGGGTTTGATAATTGGAATGCTTGGATTAATTGCAAAAAAAGGGGAATTACTGACCATTGCCGTTGGTGTTATGATTATCATTGTTGGATCAATAATAAGAATAAGTGCACTAAAAATCCGCAGAAAGCTAGAAAGTCCAACGAAAGGTTAAATGTGCTAACACGGTTATTAATTTTAATTCCATCAATTGTTCCCATGCCTTCAAGGCTTATAAAAAGCCGTTATTATCATAAAGATTAAGGGTTATCTTTTTGCCTGAATAGTACAATGTTTTCAGATAAATGACCGGCAATGATGATGTCCAGGTCCCCGTCATTTTCCAAATCACATATAAAGATATCATAAGCTTGTTGATCATCAGTGAGATGATGGCCTGTGAATTCTCCTTTGCCATTGTTTTCGTGCCATTTGGCCACTTTTGATCCTTTGGCACATACAAATAAATCCACATCACCGTCATTTTCGATATCGGCTATGGTAAAAGCATGCGGACGGTATAATTCCGGGTCAATAATCTCAGGCTCGAATTCCGGAGCCTCATAATAAACCAGGCCATATCCATGTCCATTGCTTGCAATCATGTCTGTTTGACCATCCTGGTTAAAGTCCGAACCATAAATGTGGGTGGCTCCGGTTTGATGATCCAGCATGGTTTTTTTCCAGGGATCTGTCACTTTATCGCCCATCGTCCAATATGCATAGTGATTGCCCCCTTCAAAAGGATCCCCTTTGGCCCCAGCCAGGCACTCATCCTGACTATCTCCGTTGATATCGGCAAAACCAATATAGTGGCTGCCTCCCACGGCATCTCCATCAGCGATAAGATGAGGCCTCCAGGCGTTTTCATTCCTCGGGTCATCAGGAACACTGAACCATATGATGGAATTCGGGTATTGATTTGGCCAGGTTTTTTCGATGTCATGTCCGGGCGGAAAAAAATTGTTGACGATGATGTCTTGCTGACCGTCTGCGTTGACATCATGTAAGGCAATGCAATGGGTTCCGGTAAATTCCCTGGTTATCCAGTGCAGGTTCCAGCTTTTGGTTTTTACCTGATGATTTGGGCATTCCAGCCAGTAAATTCCTCCGTTTTCTCCCAGAAAATCCATATCCCCGTCACCATCCACATCCATGATATTGGAATGAATACAGGCTTCCTGAAAAGGTTTTGGCAAGGAATGAATCTGATAAACCTCAAAATCAGGGGACAAGGCAAGGTTAACACCTCCATCGGCAGAAAAAATCAAGTCTTTCAGACCATCTCCATTATAATCAGCAGCCTGGGCTGAATGAACCGGAGCACCTTCATACACCACCTGCTTTTCAAAGGAAATCTGGCCATTTAATGAAGGAAGGATACAAATGGAGGTTAGAATAAAGTACAACCCTTGTTTCAT
>CAYFUP010000135.1:0-8731 GCA_964346235.1 uncultured Bacteroidales bacterium
ATTTTTATGATTTTTTTCAGGGCTAAAATAAGTATTTCCAATGAATCTTCAAAATAGGCAGTGCATTTTTTTTAATATATAAATGTATTAACCTGTTTTTTAGATTTTTATATTATTTAAAAAAACAAATCGCCATATATATATCCTCTCACCCTTTATTACGATTCATTATTTACATATAATTAGTGGTTCTAAGCCGTATATAGTACGTTTACAAACAATTGCTTTCACTTTTGCAGTGTACGTTAGAAAACTAACTAAATATTATAAATGATTATTTTCGGGAATATCAAACATTCAGATGTTCACGAAGAAAATGCATCATAAAAACATTGACTTCCCACTGGTCCACCATGGGTTTATTGGTAAATGGCAATGTGGGGAGGTAAGGCTGGGGACCAAACTCCAAAGTTATCGTAAAGGTATGATGATTTTCTGCTTTTCTTTTGTCAATGATGTTTTGCCACCATTTCAGGTGTGCCCTGACAGCCTCTTGATTTTCCGGGGCAGCGGGATGATTTACCTGTGGGGTCTGAGAAGCCCCCACCCTGGCATGAATATGGGATGACCGCTTACAAGCTTCTTCAATAATGCCCGGCTGATCTTCCAGCAATGACTCCGATACCACACACCAGTGAGAAAAGTCGGCATTTATTTTTAATTCTTTGAATGCATCGAAATAGGTTTTTGCCGTGTGCGTTGAAAAAAGGGCCCTGCCACGATGCGTTTCATGGATAATGGGAATATCAAATCTCTCGCTTAATTCAAAAGCACGTTCAAAGATTTTGGAATTTTGCTCAACACTGAAATAATCTCTTCCGGTATGCGAATTGATAAATTCGGGTGAAAATTCAACCAGGTGGTGAATCCTGTTCTCAAAATCAACCATATATTCTCTTATGGTTTGTTTTCCATATGGCATCCACTGCTGGGCAATAAGCTTCAAACCGTACTCTTCAAGCAAATGGTTCACATGATCGGTGCTCCCGTCCAAATCTTCAAAAACAGGTATCTCAACACCGTCGTAACCCTCTGATTTGGCTTTTTCAAAGAAGTCCCGCAAACTCAAATCAAAGCTTCCCCATCGCGGACAATAATATTCAATGTTCATATCAGTATTTTTTAAAACAACATTGCCTTTTATGAAAACTCATCAAATGAAATCTGACCATCAGGTACGCCCAGCTCTGCCAGCATGCCTGTCGCCGCTTTGATCAGTACCGGAGGTCCGCATAAATAGTATTCCTTGCTTTTCGCATCATCTGTTTTTAAAAGGTATTCATCGCGCAGGACTTCATGAATGAAACCGGTATAAGAATCCCAGTTATCTTCAGGTTTTGGTTCAGAAAGCGCCACATGGAATGAAAAATTCTCATGCTGCTGTGCCAGGTTTTCAAAATATTCATCATAATACAATTCCTGTTTTGAGCGGGCTCCATACCAGAAGCTTACCGTGCGACCGGTTTTCAGGGTTTCGAATAAATAGGAAATGTGCGCGCGCAATGGAGCCATGCCTGAACCTCCGCCTATATAAACCATTTCCTTGTTTGTGTCCTTAATATGAAAATCTCCGAATGGGCCAATCACCCGGACTATATCATCCGGTTTCAGGCTGAAGACATAAGAAGAACCGATGCCGGCATCACAATACATCCCCATGGGTGGCAAAGCAATCCGCACATTAAACTTTAACTGGCTATCGATGGCCGGATTGGTAGCCATGGAATAATTCCGATATTCGACAATTTCATTATGCACTTTATGTTTAAAAAGGTTTTGATCCTTCCAGGTTTTCAAATAAGGCTCATTAATGGGCACAGCATCATAACTCAGTGAATAAAGCGGAATTTCAAGTTGTATGTAATCGCCCGGTTTGTATGTAAAATTATTATCGCTCAAGGGTTCCAACACCAGTTCTTTAATGAAAGTGGCCACATTGTCATTCCGGACTACCTTGAAGGTAGTGGTTTTGGTTTGCTGTTCAATTTTTGAAAGCTGTTCATCGTTTAATTGCATGTACAAGCGGTCATCTTTCACAATAACATCATAGGTGTTTAACTCCCTGGTCACCGGTTGTCGCTGAGGTGAACCGTCTTTATAATTAAACCTTCCGTTATGTTTCGGACACTCGACCATATCCCCCAGCATGAGTCCGCCGGCCAGATGCGTATTGCCATGGGTACAAATGCCATCGGTAATATGATATTGATCGTCATTGGTCCGGTAAACAGCAAAGGTCTTGGTATCCAAATCGAAACGTATAATGTCTTCCCGGGCAATCTTTTCAGCCGGACAAATCTCTATCAATCCATCATTATCCCGGTTTTCCAAAGAATTCTGATATTTGAATACGGACTGTACATCCACGTTTTCAGCCTTTTCAGGCAATGTACGTTCCACGTAATAGCTTGGATCCTCAACCTGTTTTCTGATGGCAGGAATGATTTCCCGGTAGGCATCGATAATGCCTTTATGAGGCGCTGGCATTTCATCCTTTAATATTTCATGAAGCCTGGGTAATGCATGGTATGGAACCATAGGGAACATATGGTGTTCAATATGATAATTCATGTTCCAGTAAAGATACCGGTGTATCCGGTTCATGTAAACAGTCCTGGAGTTAAGCCGGTGATCAAGCACATTTTCAGCCAGTCCGGCATGCTGGGTTAACCCGTAGATTACCTTCAGCCAGGCACCGATAAATGAAGGCAGCCCGATAAGCATGAGGGGAAGCAGGGTCCAGTAATAAACAGACAACCCGATGACCAGGGCGTATATGGAAATATATATCCGGGCCTTTAAAAAGACTTTTTTATATTCTGTGGCCGGTATGTAAGATACTTCCTGGGAATCCATTTTGCCTGCAAAATGTTTAAGCATCTTGACAAATTCTTTGGGTGCGCTGGTGAGATTAATGAAATCCAATAGCAGCGCCCTGATATTGGGTGGACGCTGAACGGCAATTTCGGGATCCCTTCCCCTGATAATGGTGTCACTATGATGCCTGGTGTGACTCCAACGCCAGGGTGTGGCTTCACGGAATACCATAAATGAAGCGATTTCATAAAGCAAATTATTCATCCAGGTGGTTTTAAAAGCGGTACCATGTCCGGCTTCATGCCATCTTGAATCTGAAGTTGACCCATAAATGGTGGTATAGATAATAAGGGGCAAAATCATCCACCAGGTGCCCCATAGCACAGCCATGGCTGATCCTGAACCAATTAATAAGCCGAACCATATCATGGTGTCCTTTATGGCCGGACCATCCTTTCGTTTTAATAATTCACGCATTTTTTCCCTGGGCACTTCTGAAGTGTACCAGGAAGTTTCCACCAAGCCGTTTTCGTAGGCTTTGAAATTTTCAGGCCCGTCCAACCGGTAATCCCTTACATAAACATTATCACTGGCCATATCACGTTGGTTCCTTATTATGATGATTACTTAAATGCAATTTTGTAAGTCAGGGCATGATCACAGGGAGCTTCTGACGGAGGCTGAATCTGCAAACCTTCCTTGCTTTGCTCCCAGTTCACCTTTTCCTGGCTGCCCAGCAATGAAATTTCTTTTATCTGCTGGTTTCTCTTATCTGACAGGGTTTTAATCATAAGCGGTTTTTGGGGAATGGCCAGGGTAAAGGCATAAAGTGTTTCGCCTTTGGTGGTATAACGAATATCCGCTGCTACATGATCAGCATGATCTTTTTCATTCAGACGTCCTTCCGAGATTTCCGTGGGGCCCTCTCCATAAATTTTCCATGGCCGGGTTCCATAGATGGCCTCTCCATTGATCTTAAGCCATTCCCCCATTTCAAGCAGCCGTTTTTTAACCGGTTCAGGAATTTTGCCATTGGCCATCGGCGGTACATTCAAAAGCACATTTCCGTTTTTACTAACCACATCCACCAGAAAATCAACCAACCTGTCGGTGGATTTGTAATTCGGGTTTTGCACATGGCTCCACGAATCCCAGTCCATCGAGTCATCCGTTAACCACGGCCGCTCTGACAGCTCTCCCAACCTGGAACGTTCGAGGTCCAGGACGGCTGAATGGGGTTTCATGTCTTCAAATTTGTAAGTAAAAACCACATCCCGATCCCATGCTTCGCCTTTGTTGTAATAGTAACTTAACAATTTAAGCCGGTAATCTTCATCGATAATGTGCATTTTGGCATCGAAATAGATCAAATCCGGACGGTATTTATTGATGACTTCCACTACCCGGGTGTACCAGCGATTGCAAAATTCTTCGTCAGGGGCAGGATCGGGCATTTCGTCATGAGGCCCCCATGTATCTGAAGGTACCACCGGTCCATAAAGATCCCTGTATTCCGGTTTGGAACAATCCATGTTTTCATCCCAGGTAGGATACCAGGCATGCAGCCAATGATGATGGAAGGTGGTGATAAACTTCAGCCCCCTGTCGCGGACAGCCTTTTCCATTTCACCAACTACATCAATTTTGGGTCCCATATCGCGGGCATCCCATTTGGTTAAATCACTGTCCCACATAGCAAATCCATCGGCATGTTCGGTCACCGGACCGATAAATTTTGCTCCGGCTTTTACAAATAAATCAACCCATTCATCCGCATCAAAATGCTCTCCTTTAAACATGGGAATAAAATCTTTATAACCGAATTCTTCCGGCGGACCGTAAGTCTTTTTGTGATATTCGTTGATATCATGGCCATCGATGTACATGAGTCTCGAGTACCATTCAAAATCATAAGCCGGTACTGAATAAGGACCCCAGTGAAAATAAATTCCGAGTTTAGCGTCCCGGAACCATTCCGGTATTTCATACTGGTGAAACGACTCCCAGTTGGGTTCATAGGTTTTTTCTTCATCAGCTTTTGCCTCACCTTCACCGGCGAATGCCCATAATGAAGTAAAGATACTCAGAAACAGGATAAAAAATTGCTTTTTCATGATGTAATTCGTCTATAAATATTAATAAATAACATAAAATAATCAGGACAATAAGAAAACTAAACAATTATTCTAAAAAAAATGACGAAAAAACAGCTCAATACCCTAAAGCTGATTTAAATTTTGTGCTAAGAAGAAGAAATTTTCTTAAACTGATGGGCACCAACTTGCCCGTCATCTCAGGTTTACCAGCCATTATGGCCCTATATAGCAGCACTAAGCTTCATTATGCGCTCTTTATATGAATTGGTCTGGCTGATAAAATAATTTTGGGAATGATTCTATTCAATTGTCTTTTAAACAATAACTTTATGAGAATAGTACCGAACATATGTCTGTTAGCCACCTTTTTTATATGGGGTTGTCAAAATAGCCCGGACGCTGGAAAAGAACATCAGGAAGAATTACCGAATATTATTTTGATTATGGCGGATGATCTGGGATATCATGATTTGGGTTGTTATGGCAACCAAAAAATGAGAACCCCTAATATTGATAAGCTGGCTGCAGCCGGCATTCTTTTTACCGATTATCATTCGAATGGTGTAGTCTGCAGTCCCAACCGGGCAGCCCTGTTAACCGGTAAATATCAACAAAAGACCGGCATAGAGGGGGTTATAACAGCCAAAAACCACCGGCACACCGGTTTGGATAAAAAACATTTAACCATGGCTGAATACCTGAAGAGTCAGGGGTACCGAACCGCCATCTTTGGAAAATGGCATCTTGGGTATGATACGTCGTGCTCTCCATTAAACCAAGGGTTTCAGATTTTTCGGGGATTCGTGAGTGGTAATCTAGATTATCATTCCCACATTGATCAGACCGGTCACTATGACTGGTGGTCAGGGAAAGATACCATTACAGAGGAAGGTTAGAGTACAGACCTGATAACGAAACACTCGGTCAGTTTTATTGAAAACAATCAAAACAATCCCTTTTTTCTGTATGTGTCCCATGAAGCCCCGCATTCTCCTTATCAGGGAAGAAATGATACAGCGGAAAGAAAGGTGAATGGAGAATTTGTCATTCAAGGAGCAAGAGAGGACCGAGAAGTAGCCTATCAGGAAATGATATATGCCATGGATGAAGGAATAGGACAAATCATCAATTACCTGGATAAAAACAACCTTCTTGAAGAAACGTTTATCTTTTTTTTGTCCAGATAACGGGGCGAACAAGGTAGGTTCCTATGCTCCGCTCCGGGGATTGAAGGGACAAGTCTGGGAAGGCGGTCACCGGGTTCCTGCCATTGCCTATTGGAAAGATCATGCCTATTACGGAAATAATAATCAGCCCGTTATGTCAATGGACATTTTTCCAACTGTTGTCGATTTGCTTGGCGACAGCCATTTACTCAACACAAATTTTGACATTTATATTAACCATAAACCAGATAAAATGAAAACCAATAAAGAAAAGAACGAATTTATGCTAAAACATACATTGATCATTATCGCAGGCATGTTTTTGTTTTTTTCCTGCATTGAAGAAGAAGGGCATGTTTTATTTTCCCCTGATCAAAACCATAAATTCATTCTGAATACAAATAATGACAGGTTAACCTACCATTTCATATCTTATGGGGATACTGTAGTTAAAAATTCCAGGCTCGGATTTGGTATCAGGAGCAGCATGGAGACTGGAACCCACCGGAAGAAATACGGATCAACGAACTGGAAAGTTATGAGACACCAGTCACGGTAAAGATCAATGAATCATTGTATGCTTCTATACGACGGGCCAATCTAAAAAACTGTTCCCCCATGCAGCTTGTAAAACATGACGATCATGTTCTGAAATGCCAGGTTTTTGAAGACAGGATGCCTGTCCCATATCAGTCTCCCTGGCGCACGATTACTGCTGTGAAAAAACCGGGGGAACTAATCACATCGAAAATTTTAGTAAACCTGAACGATCCCCCGGAAGGGGATTTTTCATGGGTAAAGCCTGGCAAGTCCTTGTGGGACTGGCGTGTACGTGATGGCAAACATTTAATGGATGCAGCTGAATCTTATGAGCAATACCCTGAAATGTTTTAATTCGTTAAAAACCTCCCCCGAAATATTGATGAAACCCGGGTATTGGCTGCCGAAATTGGTGATTATCTGGTTATTGCAAGAAGAAAAGGCAAAGAGTGGTTTATTAGCGGCATCACCGATGAAAATGCAAGGGAAATGACCGTTAAGTTTGATTTTCTGGATCAGGGTAAGTTTTCTGGCAAATACTTCCGGGATAGTGATGGCAGCTCTTATTTAGTGGTTCTAATAAAAAATGAATAACTGCGTTATGCTCCTCCTGTATTTCATCCGTTTAATTTATTGAATAAAAAAATGTTTTATTCAAGCCGGGTTCAATGACATCAAACACTGCTGCAAACAGTTTTGAATCATGCATTCCCATGAAAAAACCAAAAAAAACGAGGGCTATATATCAATATTTTTTTATTTTAGCACAGGACCTGCATGGGTAATGGTATCCGCACCATACCGCTCCCCGGGCATTATCTGGTATCCCGGCCAGTCCTCCAGGGGTTCATTCATATAATCATTGCGATCGGGGGTGGGTTGATCAGGTACATGATCGCCGGTTTGTTCCATCCACTTATCCAGGATTCCTGATAAATATTCCAGGGTGTCTTGGTATTGTTCATCCCTGGCCAGATTATTAAACTGATGGGGATCTCTTTCGGTATGAAAAAGCTCCTCTTCGGGAAGGGGATTCATATATATGTCTTCCTGCTTCTCATTAGTCAGGCTTTTCCGGTATGCTTCCAACAACTCCTCTCCTGCCGGAAACCTCGGTCCTGCCTCCATGGAAAACAACCTCCTGTCAGAAAAAGCATTGCGGATATATATCCAGTCTCCAAACCGTACCATTCGCTCGTGCGACAGATATACGTGCCAGTTGTGTTCCGCAAAGGCAAAATCCCTGCTTTTGGCATCATGATCGGACAATATTTTCGTAAAACTAATCCCCTGTATTCTTTCATGTTTATCGATGCCTGTCAGTTCAAGCACCGTCGGGGCAATATCGATAACGCTCACCAGCGAATTGCTTCTTCCTTGCTTCACTTTGGGGCCATAAACAATCAGGTGGGTTTTGATGCCACTGTTATATAAACGGGTTTTGCACCTTGGAAAAGGCCGTCCATTGTCGCTGCAGAATATGATGTAAGTATTGCCGGCGACTCCCTGCCGTTCCAGTTCCTTTCGTATTTCTCCGAGGTAATGATCCACCCTGGATACTTCATGATAATAATGTGCCAAATCCTTCCTGGTCTTCGGTCCGTCATAAAGCATCGGAGGAACCTCAATGGAGTCCAGGTGATAAACAGGTGCCACTTCCGTCGTTTCCCATGGCCGGTGGGCATCGTAAGAAGCAAACCAGCAAAAGAATGGCTTATCCTTGGGCCTGTTTTCAAGCAATGATACCCAATCTCTTTGCATGCCCGGCCCTTTGCCCGGAGAAATGGTATCAAAAGCCCGTTGGGTGACAGGTCCCATGTGATTTTTACCTGAAAGCACCGTATAGTAACCTGCATTTCTCATGAGTTCAGGAAACATCACCTGGTTTTCAGGCAAATCGGTATGTAATTCCGGTGCCCCAGTATTATGGGGATACCTGCCGGTAATGATGCTGTTTCTTGTGGGACTGCAACTGCTGGTGGTCAGGTAAGCATTTTCAAATGCCAGTCCTTCCGCCGCCATCTGATCAATATGAGGTGTTTTGACAAAATCATTTCCATAACATCCGATGTCATTGTATGAAATATCATCGGTAATGTAAAAGATGATGTT
>CAYFUP010000136.1:0-8661 GCA_964346235.1 uncultured Bacteroidales bacterium
CAATGATTTCTTCCTGAAAGGTAAAGGGCTATTTTTTCATCCTCATTCATGAATGCCGGATTCACCATGTATTGGTTCACCGGATAAAAATTGCTGACCGTTAAGTGTTGTGACATTCCTGGTACCCAACAAACAAAGGATAAAAATACCATCATCAAAAATATAAGCAAAGGGTTGCCTTTAGAACCGTTATCATATGTTACCCTTTCGCCTGACGGTTTATATGAAGGATGAGGGTTTAATGATGGCTGCAATGGGTTATATTTAAGTGGAAAGGATGATAAACAATTTATGTCCAATGATTTATACATATCGTTTGTCTTTACCGGATTAATGAAATGGTTCCTTTATAAACAAATTGTTCTCCAGGACTTTTAACAATGTAGTAATATGTTCCCTGCGGCACATCTGTCCCTTTATAAGTGCCTTCCCAGTCATTCTGATAATCTTCCGTCTTATTATACAGGCGTTCGCCAATATTATTATATATAGACACTTCGAAATCAAGATACAATGGCCGGTGTTCTATCACCCAGGTATCATTCCGCATGTCCTGGTTGGGTGAAAAAAAATTATAAGCGGTAATTTCCTTCTCCACGAGATTGTATAAAGGCTCAGAGGGACTCCCATACACAGCATTCGGTTCAAAAGGCACATGATTAAACATGCTCAGTACCGTGTCCTGATCATGGTTATACAGCTGAAAGGTAAGTGTATCTCCTTCAATGTTATTGCTATACACCATTAAGAATGCCACATATTTGTCAATAGAAGACTTATGTTGAATGGGTTGTGCCACACCGCGGCATTCTTCCCCCACAAAGGCTGCAATCATATCGCTCGTATCCCTTGATTCCTTCGAACTTATTAACAGTACCGTGGTAAAGGTCATGCTGTACTGATATTGGTATGGATAGACCGACCATTGTGGTTGGGCCAGGGTTGAACCTGCCATGAGCAGTACAAACATGTTTGTTAGCATTGCTCTTTTAAGGAAGCCGGCTGAAAAATGGCTTAGCACCTTATTTTTATTTTGTTTTCGCATGTATTCTATATTATTTTTCATGTTAAATGCATTATTCTTTCATGTATAATGAAGGCTTTACTCTTCATAAACCACTTTAAATGTAGAATTTCCGGATGCAGTCTGAATGGCAATAAAATAAACCCCCGGGTCAACTTGTTCATTCCTGTAATTGACAGCTTTCCAATTCAACTCATGCCATCCTTGTGGCATGCCTTCGTAATTTGCTTCATAAACCGGACTTGACAGCACATCATATACCTTTATGGTTATATCCGATTGTTCTTTATTGTAAGCCATTATATTAAGTCTCCCTTTAAAGGGATTTGGATAAATGCGGCTTTCATGTCCTTCAATGCTGCCTTTGACCACTTCTCCCAGGCTTAAAATGACCGGATTATCAGGCGTACCCAGCATGGCATCCGGCTGAAAGGCAAATGATTCCTTTACTTTATATTGCATTCCGGCATCCGCCGTGTGATAAGTGAACTCAATGGGTATTGTCCCCGAACCATTGTTCACCGTGATAAAATATAAATCCCCTTTTTGTCCGGCTTGGGTCGGAATTGCTTCCCCCCTGATTTCATCCTCATATAAAGCGGTTAACTGATCCTGCTCAGTGGGCATGATGACAGAATGATGTTCAATTCTGGCAACCATGGTCATGTTGTATGGGTATTTTCTTGCATACTGCTGAATACTCTTTTCATTCATTTCTGTTTCATAAACAACATCTGAACCTAATTTGAATTTGCTTTCAACAGTTTCATTCATGCTTCCGCTGAACAGCAGCCTGCTGCCTTTCTTAAGCTTATTGACCGGCAATGGTTCGGAATAAATTCCGCGGTTGGGATAAATAAGGGTATCCGGGTTTTGGGTATAGAGCATGTACCCTTGATGGGGCCGCAGGTATTCCAGTGACCCCAGCCATCCCTGCTTATCGTCATATACAGCAAATTCTGACTGGCCTTTAACAATATCATTGGCTGCAGGATTTAAACTGGCCATGGCATCATTGACTTCCATGTTCATGTTGGGGGTGAAGCCTATCCAGTTCCATCCATTCACCAGGGGTACCGGCGTTTTTTCCGGCACCACAGGCACACCGGAATAGTTTACAGTATCGGTTTGCCGCATCTTAATCATATACATGGCCTTGTTACTGATGCCGCCGGCTTCCGTTAAGCTGCCCACCCAGCCGGTATTGTCACCAAACTGGTCATATCCAGCTATTCCTTTTATTTCCGTTCCATCCAATACATCCAGATGGGATAGCAAAGAGTCCACGCTCCGAAGGACAGGGGATTTTAAATTAAAGGAAACCCAGTTCCAGCCTTTTTCAAAAACAATGCGCTCGTAAACGGTATCGGTGGCACTGACCACAATGGGTTGAGAAGGGGTGCCTTCCATCTGGTTGGCCTGGAAGTTGAACTGTGGATTGACCTGCAAATGGGTTCGTCCTTTACTCGCATCCCAAACCCTCAGCACCACATTTTCTTCTTCTTTGGTGTTGCTATATATATCCAGATATACCTGATATAAACCATAATCCTCCTCATATTCCACATTGGCAACACCCCGGCATTCTCCATCCACAAATGCAGCCACCTTGTCATGAATATCATCCGAAATGATTTCGTTGATATACAACTGTCCCACCACATTCATGGTATATACATAATCCGATTCTTCCACATCCCAGTCAGGTGACTCCCTGAGCACCCGCAGGTTAAGGGCTATTTTTTCATCAAACTCGAAATCCGTTCGCAAATATATGTCCCGGGCATAATTCCCGACGTTGAGTCCTTCGCTTATGGTAAATGTTAATGTTTTTGAGCTGCGAGGCGTCATGGTTCCGGATTGCGGGTGAACAGACAACCAGACCGGCAGGTTTTCGATGGAAAAGCTTTGTTCCCTTCCGGCCAGGTTTTCAATTTCTGTGGTAAAGGAATGTGGTTTGTATAATTGTTTTTCTTCTATCATTTCTTGCTCTTTCCACCTGATCTGACCTTTGTCCACATAAGCACTCCAGGTTTCTGGTGATTGCATGGGATTGCCGTTCAAATCCTGAACCCCGGAAACGGTAATGTCTAACACCCTGTTTTCTATTCTTTTCAGGGGGTCGGTGGACTTAAATACAATGCGATCTTCTTTATGAGAATAAGAGAAATTGACTTTCTCAATGGGCCGGTTTAATACAATGTTGGGTGTGTTTTCTGCATATCTCGTATTTCCGGCCGGCTGAACTTCCTTCTCCTGTCTGTATTGTTCCATCAAAGAATGTTCAAGTACCATCACACCGGCATCTTCTTCATAAGTCTCAAAGGGAAGGAAGAATGCCAATCCAGGTTCATCACCCTGCAATTTGGTGTTCATATAGCGTTTTATCTGATCTTGCTTACGGGCCAGTTTCCAAATCCTCACTTCATCCATATGTCCTTCAAAATACAAATCATTGTGTTGTTTTGGGCCTTCAAACCAACCCCGGCTTCCAATCCATAGATAAGGACCGCCAAAGCCTTCCCAGGCATGGTTATGAATGCTTTGCAATTCGCCGTCGATATATGCATGGGTATTGCCCATCCGGTCCACTACCAAGGCAAAATGATGCCAGGTACCATCAAAATAATCCCTGGTCACCGCTTCGTAATCTTCCCCGTTATTCCATACATGGATATCACCTGACTCGTCAGTATGGATGCACCAACCGTTTACATTCTCATCTGTTCCGTCTCCTTTGCCATTGGACAGGAAAGTGACGTTTTCTCCCTGGGTGGAATTAAACCAGAATTCAATGGTGATATCCGTTGCATTGTTTAATGCCAGGTTTTTGGTTTCCGCTTCCAGGTATCCCTCATCCCCCGGGAACTGATATGCATAGCCGGAAGGATACACATCCCAGGTGGCATAAACGGTCGCGTTCCGGTGATGCACGATGTCCTTGGCCAGTGATCCATAGGCTTCATTCATCGGCCAGCTGCCTGTCAACCCGTATTCTTTTCCCACCAGGTTCTCGTTCATCTTTGAAACAATATCGGACTGGGAGCGAACGGTGCTCCAAAGCCTTAACCCATGGAGGTTGCCTTTAAAATATGCATTATCAGAGAGCCAGGATTTTCCCAGGATAATCTGTCCGGATGACTGAAATGCGCCGGTGACATCTTCGCTGCTCATCACACTGCCATTCCGGTAAATGACCACCTTTTGTTTTTCGTGACTGTAGGTGACGGCATAATGCTGCCATAAATCACTGGTCTCTGCTGTTCCGGAAGATATCTCATGGCCGTTCAGGTGGATAAAGAATTCATCATCTTCATTAAAACCCAGGGATATATTTTCCTCCGGACTTACACCCTGGGAGAAGATAACCTCATGACCGGCACCTTTTCTTTTCACCCATGTTTCGCAGGTAAACGACTTTCCGCCAAGAAGAATGCCTTTGGGTATCTTTACATAATCATTGATGCTGTCAAATCCCACACTAACCGAATGGGTCAGTTCAGAGCCATTTAATATACCGCGGATGTCGAAATTCAATAAGTTGAGCATCCCGGTATGGATTTCTTCATTGAAGACAATCAGCATTTCATCGTTCGGGGACAATATGCCATCAGCCGGCTGCGGACTGCCAAAGGCATGGGGTGGAATGCGGTCGATGACACCCCGCAGCACCTGACTGTTATTATTGGATAAGGGACAGAAGGATACTGCCCGGATGTCATATACTCCATCAGGTATTTGGGAAATATCCCATGGGTGGAGGGTATAAGGTTCATCTTCAGGAATTGGCGTGATTTCCTCTGTATTCAAATCCGTGGTATCGTTCCAATATGACTTTAATCCTATCCATTTTGGGCTGGATGCTTCTTTATACTGAACCTGGAATTTTTTGAATCCCTCATAATTCTTATCATATTTTCCGATGATGGCCGGCAGCGTATCATTTCTGGTGGTGTTCATCACCCACTGATCTTCCGGCTCAAAAAGGTTGATTTCCGTGCATGAAGGAATGAAGTATGCTGATATAGATACCGTATCCACCGCTTGCAAAACTCCGCCGTTGGTATGAAACGCCCATTCGCAGGGAGAATACAGGATGATTTGCACGTCTTCGTAATTGTCAATGCCTGGTGTTCGTTTTAAGGTCAGGGTTTTTTCATAGGAATCCCCACCAGGAATTTCAAAAACCCTGCCTATTGATTTCCCGTCAAGACTTAACTGAGCTCCATGAGGATTGCTGCTTTCCAAGACTTTCAATTTATACCACATGGTTTCATTGGTTTCACTGGCATTGCCTATGGATAATTTATACACGGCTGCTTCATCAGGGGGTATGTTGTTCTGGACGTTAGGTGTTACGGAAAGGGCAGGTTTTTCCCTTTTCAAGGTACCCTGGCTGATGATGGTTCCGATGGGTTCATAATAATCGGTTGTGACCGGACCTTCCCACGGGCACATGCTTCTTCCGCCCACCGTCTTAAATATCGGACCGGTAAGGGCATCCTGCCTTATTTCTTTTAACTCATCCATGTCCACGGGCTTCATAATGTCCACGCTGAAATAATCCCCCTGATCACCATCAGATAAGGTATAGCCATAATTCACCGAGCTGGCGCTGCTTTCTTGAAAGGTGATATTGAATGCATATCCGCCTTTCAGGGTAAAATCCAGGTTGAATCCTATGCCCAGCACTTTAAATCCGACATCCGTTCCCACGGATAAATCAAGGCTAATGCCCAGTGTGGTGGAATTGGAATGGTTTTTTTCGATGGCATATTGGCTTTCATAGCTGTTTCCGCCTCCCTCAAATGAAATGTTTTTTTCAAAACTGGCGAGTTTCTTTTCTTCTTCATTTCGCCGCAATATATTCTCCCACATGCCGATTTTCTGGTTATACCATCGTATGGAATCGGTTCCGCCCCCATGAAAATGATAGCTCGGACCGCTATTGCTGGAATTTGCTGAAGAAGCAAGGCTTCCCCACACCGGATCATCATTGTTATTCCCGTAATTGGGGTGGTCAGCAGAAATATTACTGGAATAAGCTTCAGATTGTACAAAAATGTTGTTCCTGAGTTTAATCAAATTGGGCATCAGGTAATTCTTTATATGATCTTGTGAATAGATAAAGGTGGACTTAATGGAATCGATGAGCATGTATTTTTTCTTCATGCCTACCCGGTAAATGCTGTGATTGAATTCAATGGTCGAATCCGAGCAGATATTCGGGCCTCCTGACTGCTGACAGAGGGAATCTGCCATTAGCGTGATGTTGTTGACTGTTCCGAAATTATAATTGTGCGTACTTCCAATGAAAACATCCTCATTGGCACCGACGAGCTCGGGTGCCCCGCTGGTGGATATTTTTTCGCTCATTACATAAGTGGTGGCATCTGTGGTTTCATCATTGACATTCACCCCTAAATCCAACCCGAAAGAAGGTCCGGATTCTCCGGAAGTGGTAATATCCGGTCCCCCGAAAGGCAGATCAGTTTCGGTATCGGGTGTAATGTCCGTGGTGATTTTAAGCTCAAATCCTGCCTTTCCGGTATGGGAAAGGGTTTGTGCACTTGTAAACGACGATCCTTTTTCTATAAAAGATGAACTGCCGCTACCCGGCGGATCGCGAAGGATGGTGGTAATGACAGGTATGTTGCCTGAAGAACCCCCACTAACAAAATCTGAGTTGACCAGGGCTTTTCTTCCCATCACATAACCACGATAATAATGATCCCCCTTTCCGGAATTTCCGGGTTTCCAGTCAGCAGACACCTGATCAACTTCCGCTTCAATTTTGAAGGTTTTGGTAAAATTATATGAATTGTATGTTGAATTGGTAAGGAAATTCGGTTCCCCTGCCATAAAGGTATAAAGGGTATCTCCGTCCTTTTCATTGTTTAGAATGACGGTTTGGGTGCTTTCCGTTTGTCCCTCGATCAGTTCAATGTTGTTGTTTATCCGTATGGTGGCATTTTCAAGCGGCACAAGGTCCACTTCATCATTATCGGCATTCACGTATTTCTCATGAACAAAAATCCGGGCGGTATATTCTTCTCCGGCAAAGAATACAGGAAAACCGGTTTGAGATGGAGTGATGTCCAGCTCGAATTCATTGCCGGCATCATCCTGAACCGTCAGGCTTTCTTCACCGATAAAGGGATCATTGTTGGCATCGGTAACCTGAATCCTCGGTGAAGTCCGGTAAATAAAATCACGTCGAACCTGGAAAGTCGCCGAATCGATCCCTGCCATTCCGCCGTTTTCATTATAGATGTTATCATACACGGTTTTCTCCGGTTGGTAAGAATCCATGAAAAGCACTTCTTGTGTTCCGAAATCAATGGCAGGATTGTTCAGTATTGTAACATCCTCAATAACATAATTTAACGGAAGCAAGTCTATCTCATATTCTCCTGTTTCTATATCGGTATAAACGGTATCGGTTGAACAGCCGAAACCCAGTTGGGATTTAAAAATGATTCTGGCCTGGCCAATGTTATTGTTTGAAAGTCCCAGTGCCGGTTTCTTTTCTTTTTCACGTTTTCCGCCTACCACCCTGCCGACGACCTTTATCTTTGTGCTGTCCACAAATTCAATTCCTGAAACCGGTTCGTTAAACGAATACAGAGAACTGTCGGTAGGCCATATACCAGTCTCAAAGTCATGTCCCTTTTTATAGACCGAAACATAATGCTGACCGGTGGATGGTACGCGAATCTCAAAAAAACCTTCACTGTTGGTCTTTACAATGCTTCCGTCCTTCATCACCGGTTCCCCGTCAACATAAACGCCTATGCCTCTCGCCATGCAGCGGGAATCTTTGTATTGCACCGTACCGGTAACTTTAACAGAAGATTTATTCCTATAGCTCAAGGTATTGTAAAAAGCATCTTCTCCGAAATATACAGCATTGGTTCTGTCGTTTAAGGTTTCGAAGCTGTCTTGACCCCTGAATGGTGTGAATTCATATATATTGCCGGTTCCCAGATAACGCAGGTAGGTGATGTTATACTTTCCCTCTGCATCCGTCCGACCTTTAATGGCAAGTTGTTCAGAAGCAGGAGCCTCATGCGACCATCGGGCACCCATCAGCTTTCCGTGGTTTTTGTTGAACTCGTCTCCATCTTTGGAGTAATCGAAAACATGTCTTCCTTCATTGATATCCATCCGCCAGTAAGCCACGAGTCCGTCCTCGCGACCGGAAAGCACCCTGGAATAATCCATTTTCATTTCCCTTACGCTGCGTCCTTTGTTCCAAAGCAGGACTTCATCAATTATTCCGGAATAATGGTGGGTTTGAGAAGAATCGGTTCCGATAAATAAATCCCCTCTGGACAAAAATGGAATTGAAGCCCTGATGCTGTCAAGGGTTTCTCCATTCTTCATAATCCTCAACCAGGAACCGTCAAAAGCGCAGGCTATGTGCACGAATTCCTCCCCATTTATGGCTTCCCTGCCAGTCGCCCGGTAAGTAGTGTCATCTGCGGAAACCCAGACTGTCAGGTTACTATCCTCCAATGATATGCCATACCCATTTCCCTTAACAGTCTTCGAAAAAATGGGCTGTTCACCAGATAAAGAAGCGGGCTTTATCCAGGCCTGGAAGGTAAAACCATGCTGAAAGTTAAAATCAGCAG
>CAYFUP010000137.1:0-8527 GCA_964346235.1 uncultured Bacteroidales bacterium
AGATGTACCGGCAACTCAAGGAAAATGCCCAGAAAAAAAATGTCAAATTCAGCTTTGAAACCAATGTGGGCGCAGGATTGCCCATTATCAACACCATCAATGATTTGGTGCGCAGCGGGGATCATATATTAAAGCTGGAAGCCGTGCTTTCAGGCACCCTGAATTTCATTTTCAATGTACTGAGTGCTGAAGTCTCCCTGAGCAAAGCCATCAAAATGGCCAAGGAAAAGGGATATTCCGAGCCGGATCCCCGGGTGGATCTGAGTGGCATCGATGTGGTGAGAAAATTACTGATCCTGGCCAGGGAATCAGGTTATCAGCTTGAAAAAGAAGATGTTGAAGTAGAGACGTTTATCCCTGATGAAGCCTTTGAAGGCAGCCTGGATGATTTTTGGGCCCATGTGGAAAGCCTGGATAAAGAATTTGAACGAAAACGCCAAAAGCTACAGGCAGAGAACAAGAAATGGCGTTTCGTGGCCTTACTGGATGGCGGAAAGGCGAATGTTTCCCTGCAGACAGTGGATATCTCCCATCCGGCTTTTGCCCTGGAGGGAAGCAATAATATTGTATCCATCACCACGGAACGCTATAAGGAGCTGCCCATGGTCATCAAAGGATACGGTGCCGGTGCAGGAGTGACTGCAGCGGGGGTGTTTGCTGACATCATCCGTATTGCCAATGTATGATTCCCGAAGATGACTATGCCGGGTAATCATAATGACCCTGCATTCACTAAAAAAATGATTCTGTTTAACATATATAATAGAAAAAAAACGTTTGAGATAATTAGGTATCATTCACTGATGCACACTTAAAAGTAAACAACCATATGATTGACGCAGTAATTTTTGACATGGACGGATTATTAATTGATTCCGAAGCTTTTTGGCAGGAAGAGGAAAGAAAACTGTTTGCCCGCTATGGCATCCACATCACCCCTGAAATGCAGAAAGACACGTATGGACTCGGTACCAATGAGGTGATAGAATACTGGTATAATTATCAGCCATGGGACCATTTCGATCTGCAGGAAATAAAAAACGAACTGTTTGATGCCGTGGAAGAAAGAATTGACCTGGAAGCTGAGCCCCTGCCCGGGGTGAATGAAACCATCGGCTTTTTTAAAAGCCGGAATACAAGGCCTGCATTGGCTTCCGCATCCCCTTTCGGCATCATCGATACCGTATTAAACAAATTGCAGCTTAAAGACTTTTTCAAAGTGGTTCATTCCTGTGAGCTGGAAGAATTCGGAAAACCTCATCCGGCGGTTTACATTTCCACTGCCCGCAAACTAGCGGTAAAACCCATCAACTGCCTGGTTTTCGAAGACTCCTTTGTCGGTCTCCTGGCCGCCAAATCAGCCCGCATGAAAACCATCGCAGTCCCCGGAGAAATCGACTCCGATAATAAAAACTATGCCATTGCCGACATTAGACTGGAATCCCTGAACCAGTTTAAAGAAAAACATTTTGACCAGCTAAACGTGCAGATTTAGTTAGTGGCTTTAAGAAAACGTCAATAACTGCGTTATGCTCCCCTTAAGCACCAGTCATTTACGACCAGTAAACTCCTGGCGCTTAAGGCTCGCATGCCTTGTTCGTGACGCCTTCTTAGAACCACTTTAGAATAATTGGTTCGTTTTCTTAGTTTCACCAAGTAGTTGTACGGCAGGTTTTAATCTGAAGAAAAATTTTGAATAATTCGCAACAATGGCATAATTTTGTGGGTTTTAATTGCAAAGCATCGGACAAATGGCAAACGGCATTACCTATTATTCCACCAACCGGCAGATCAAGGGTTTTTCATTCCAGGAAGCATTATTGAAAGGCCTGGCGCCTGACCGCGGACTGTTTATGCCTGAAAGGATTCCTGTCCTCAGTTCCCGGGAAATCGAACATTTCAGTCATCTGACCTACCCGGAAATAGCATGGCACATCCTGCATCGATATTTAAACCATGAAATAGATGATGATGAGTTAAAGTCACTGGCCAACGAAGCATACAATTTTAATGTCCCGCTGGAAAAGGCAGGCGCAAGGAAATATATATTGAGGCTTGACCAGGGGCCGACCGCCTCCTTCAAAGATTTTGCCGCCCGCATGATGGGCAGGCTGATGCAATATTTCCTTCAGAAACAGAACCGGGAAATGCTCATCCTGACCGCCACTTCCGGGGATACCGGCAGTGCCATTGCCAATGCATTTTACGGACTCAGCAACATCAAAGTGGTTATCTTGTTTCCTGAGAAGGAAGTATCCGACCGGCAACGCAAGCAAATGACCACCCTGGATCAAAACATACAGGTGGTGGCCCTTGACGGGAAATTTGATGACTGTCAGTCCATGGTCAAGTCCGCATTTAATGACCGGGAACTGGACCACCTGAAACTTTCATCTGCCAACTCCATAAACATCGGAAGGCTGTTGCCCCAATCGGTTTATTATTTTTATGCCTGTTCAAGGCTGGCTGAACCCGGCGAAGAGATTGTCTTTTCAGTCCCCTCCGGCAACTTTGGAAACCTCATGGGCGGGCTGATTGCCAGACAGATGGGTTTGCCGGTTAAAAAGTTCGTCATCGGAACCAATGAAAACGACGAAGTCCCTGAATATTTCAAATCAGACCGGTACCAGACCATAGCCCCCTCCAGAAATTGTATTTCAAGCGCCATGAATGTCGGTCACCCGAGCAACATGGCCAGGGTGATTGAACTATACGGGGGACATATGAATGAAAAGGGAGAAATCATCAGGCAACCGGACCTGGAACGGTTGAAAACAGATATGTTTGCCGTCAGTATATCCGATCAGCAAACCAAAGCAATGATCAAACATGCCTGGAAAAATGACGGTTTGCTCCTCGAACCCCATGGAGCCGTCGGCTGGTATGCCCTGTACAAGTATATAGAAAAGATACAAGAAAATGCAGGAAGCGACCCAAACACGACAGGGAATCATGAACAATTATATATCTCCCTGGAAACCGCACACCCTGCAAAGTTTCCGGATCAAATCAGGGAGTTAATTCATATCGAACCGGAAATGCCTGAAAGCATGAAAGAACTTGATAAGCTGGATGAAAAGATGGTTCGCATATCCAATGGTTATGAAGCCTTTAAATCATATTTATTAGCCAATTACTAAAACGTACCAAAACATGTATATCATTTGCTCTGATTTGGAAGGTATCTGGGTTCCAGAAGTCTGGATCAATGTCGCCCGGAAGACCGGCATTGAAGAACTGAAACTTACCACCCGGGATATTGCAGATTACAATAAATTGATGAATTACCGGCTCGAAATTCTTGACAAACATCAACTGACTTTAAAAGATATCCAGGAAGTGATTGAAACCATTGATCCCCTGGAGGGCGCCCTGGATATGATGGAATGGATTAAAGAAAAGACACAGCTGATTGTGGTTTCAGATACTTTCCGCGAGTTTGCCGAACCGCTGATGCGCAAGCTAAACCGGCCCACCCTGTTTTGTCATTCATTAGAGGTGAACGGCAACAACCATATCACTGGCTATAAACTACGTCAGCCCGATCCGAAAAGAAAAGTGGTTCAGGCTTTACAGAGTCTTCAATACCAGGTGGTTGCCTTCGGGGACTCCTATAATGATGTGACCATGCTGGAAGAGGCAGAGCAGGGAATATTGTGCAATCCCCCGGAGAATGTAACAGCGGACTTTCCGCACTACCCGGTGGCCCATAATTATGACCAGCTTAAAAAGCAGCTTCAGTCATACATTTAGCCGGCTTTATCCATGGTTATAACCTTATTGTATCATATCCCTGCCGGACAATCATTGAACAATTTGATAATTTTTATTATCTTTCACCCATCAATAAGGATTCATCATGGCCCGGAAAGAAGCAAAACTGGTAAAGAAAAGACTTCGGAATTCCTATTTGACCACCATCATCAGCATTTCCCTGGTATTATTCCTGCTGGGCTTACTGGGCCTGCTGGTGCTGAATGCCAAAAGGGTTTCCGATTATGTGAAGGAAAACATTGGATTTACGCTATACTTGAGTGAAGGCGCCAAGCGGGGTGAAATCATCAAACTGCAAAAAAGCCTGGATGCCAAGCATTATGTGAAAGCCACCTCTTTTATCTCCAAAGAAGAAGCCGCCAGAATCCTGCAGCAGGACCTGGGAGAAGATTTTGTGGAGTTCCTCGGCTACAACCCCCTGTCGGAATCAATAGACGTAAGACTTCATGCGGATTATGCCAATCCCGACAGCCTGGTGCAAATCGAAAAAGAGTTCAACGATTATGAAGAAGTCAACGAAATATCCTATCAGAAATCCCTGGTCCATCTTATCGATGACAATGTCAGAAAAATCAGCATCATCATCCTGGTTTTCTCCGGCTTGCTGTTTCTTATTGCCTTAACCCTGATAAACAATACCATACGGCTTTCGGTATATTCCAAGAGATTCATCATCAACACCATGCAGCTGGTGGGGGCCACCAAAGGCTTCATCCGGCGGCCATTCCTGTTTAAAAGCATCATCCAAGGGCTTTACGCCGCGGTCATTGCCATATTGCTGCTGACCGGACTCATCTACTACCTGCAGCAGGAGATTTATGAGGTGATCAGCATTCAGGACCGTAACATCATTGCTTTTCTCTTTGGCATGGTCATCCTTTTCGGTTTAATCCTCAGCTGGGTATCCACCTTTTTTGCCATTAACAAGTTTCTGAGACTGCGAACCGATGAACTTTATTACTATCATTAACAATTCATGTTCAAATTTTAAAGAATTTGATTATTTTTGCGCAATCAATCAAACAATAAACAGCAAATCATGGCCAAAAAAAAACGAGAAGAACCAAAAGCTGATTTTGCGCTGGGTAAGGACAACTACAAATACCTGGCTATTGGCTTTGCCATTATTGTTATCGGATTTATTTTAATGTATGGCGGAAAAGCTGAAAGTCCCGACCAGTTCAACCCGGAAGTATTCAGCTTCCGGCGCATTACCCTGGCGCCACTGCTGGTATTGTTTGGTTTTATGTTTGAAATCTGGGCCATCATGAAAAAGCCCAAGGAAGACTTGCCGGATAAAGAATAACCCTTAACCCGAACATTTCATGAATTGGATTGAAGCATTAATCCTTGGTCTCATCCAGGGATTAACCGAGTTTTTGCCCGTCAGTAGCAGCGGACATCTTGAGTTGGGCAATATCCTGCTGGGCATTGAATCAACAGATAACCTCACCTTTGCCGTCGTCGTGCACGGAGCCACCGTATTAAGCATTATCGTCGTTTTGTGGAAAGATGTGGCCAGCTTGTTTCAGGGTTTTTCGCTCAGAAAATGGAATGAAACGGATCAATACCTCCTTAAAATATTCATATCCATGATACCGGTCCTGATACTCGGTGTATTTTTCAAAGAAGAAATTGAACAATTTTTCACAGGGAATGCCCTGCTGGTCGGCACTATGCTTCTGATCACCGCATTGCTGTTAACCCTGACTCATTTTGTCAAATCGAAAAACAAGCACATTTCGTACCTGGATTCCCTGATCATCGGGATAGCCCAGGCATTGGCGGTTATGCCCGGAATCTCCAGATCGGGAGCCACCATCGCCACCGGTTTGCTGTTAAAAAACCAAAAAGATCAGGTCGCCCGGTTTTCTTTTATTATGGTATTGATTCCCATCATTGGAGCCAACCTGCTCGACATCATCCAGGGGAAAGTCAGTGCCAACGCTGAAATAGCCACACTCCCTTTGGTCACGGGCTTTCTTGCTGCATTCATTTCAGGCACCCTGGCCTGCCGGTGGATGCTCATGATTGTAAAACGGGGCAAGCTGGTCTATTTTGCCATTTATTGTTTCTTGGTGGGTTCCCTTGCCATTCTTTTATCCATATAATCTGCCGGGAAACCATCACCATGTTTAACCTAACAAAACCAAAGGATTTTATCAGAAAGCCATCAGGATGTTGAACCCTACCAGCCCCCAGGATTTTTTAGAAGGACAGGTTTTGCTGATTGACAAAACGCTGCACTGGACCTCATTTAATGTGGTGAAAAAGATAAAAAACCTGCTTTATCGTCATCTGGCCATCAAAAAAATCAAGGTGGGCCATGCCGGCACACTGGATCCCCTGGCTACCGGCTTGTTGGTGGTATGCACCGGCAAAGCCACCAAATCCATTGAATCCATTCAGAACCTGGACAAAACTTATCTGGCCACCATAGTACTGGGAAAGACCACCCCGTCATACGATCTGGAAACGGATATTGACCGGCACCATCCCGTGGATCATATCAACCTTGCCCTGATCAATGAATGCACTGAACGATTCACCGGCACCCTGGCGCAGGTTCCCCCGATTTATTCGGCCAAAAAGCTTAACGGAACAAGGGCTTATGAATTTGCCCGGCAGGGACAAGAGAAAGAAATGAAAGCCAGTACCATTAAAATTCATTCCATTGATGTAATAAATTTCGACCTGCCGGAGTTAACTTTGCAGGTAACTTGCAGCAAGGGGACATATATCCGGGCCCTTGCCCGGGATATTGGTGAAAGCCTGAAAAGCGGGGCTTATTTGAAATCGTTGAGGAGGACGAAAATTGGTGATTATGAGGTGGGTGATGCACTCACCATTCATGAATTTGAAAATATATTTAAAAACATGTAACGAATGGGAATTTCTTCCGTATAACGGTACCCGCACTTGTTGTTTTTTTACAGCAAAAAATATTGATATCAACCTAAAATTGTTCATATAAACTCCATTCAATAATGAAATTATCACAGTACAAATTTAACTTACCAGACGAACTCATTGCCCAGTATCCGGCCAAGAACCGGGATGAATCGAAGCTGATGGTGGTGCACCGGGATTCCGGCAAGATAGCGCACAAGGTATTCAAAGACCTCCTGAAATATGTGGATGAACATGACGTCATCGTTTTCAACAATACCAAAGTCTTCCCGGCCAGGTTATACGGCAACAAGGAAAAGACCGGGGCGAAGATTGAAGTGTTTTTGCTCAGGGAACTGAACCGGGAACAACGGTTATGGGATGTGTTGGTGGATCCGGCCAGGAAGATACGCATCGGCAATAAATTGTATTTTGGAGAAAATGATTTGCTGGTGGCCGAGGTGATTGACAACACCACATCCAGGGGGAGAACCCTGCGGTTCTTATATGACGGGGATTATGAATCTTTCAGGGAGACTTTGTACAGTCTCGGGGAAACCCCTTTGCCCAAATTCATTAAAAGGAAGGCAGAGCCTGAAGACAAAGAAAGGTATCAGACCATCTTTGCCAAACACGAGGGAGCGGTGGCTGCGCCTACGGCCGGACTGCATTTCAGCAGGGAGTTGCTTAAGC
The DNA here is from genome assembly GCA_964346235.1 of uncultured Bacteroidales bacterium. GTDB lineage: Bacteria > Bacteroidota > Bacteroidia > Bacteroidales > CAYFUP01 > CAYFUP01. Next base: position 7,357 of record CAYFUP010000137.1, read on the forward strand.
GATTGGAAATTAAAGGGGCGGACTTTGCTGAAATCACGCTTCATATGGGACTGGGCAACTTCAGGACGGTGGACGTGGAAGACCTGACCAAGCACCGGATGGATTCGGAACAATTCCACATTCCTGCAGAGACGGCCGAAATGGTGAATCAGGCCAAATCAAATAAAAAACGGGTGTGTGCGGTGGGCACCACCGTGTTAAGAACCCTCGAGTCATCGGTATCCACGGATGGCATGCTCAAACCAAACAACGGGTGGACCAACAAATTTATCTTTCCGCCTTATGAATTCAGCATTCCGGATATGATGATCACCAATTTTCATATGCCGGTTTCCATATTGCTGATGATGGTATCGGCTTTTTCGGGGTATGACCTGCTTTTTAAAGCCTACAACGTAGCCATCAAAGAAAAATACCGCTTCGGCAGTTACGGGGATGCCATGCTGATCATCTAAAGGCTCCGGAATATTGTTTTATATTTTCCAAAATCCGATTAGTGATGAACAACATACATTCCTTTTTACTCCATGTGCATAAAATGTCATTCATTTTGCTTTTTTTGTAACCCTGATGAATGATGTTATTAACAAAAAAGGATGAAGCGTTCATGGAAGAATAACGAGTAATGGTAAAAAAAACATGAATTATATATCATTATTTTGACGAAAGCACTTTTTTTTCCCGTTAAAAATCACATATTTGCATTAGAAAGGTTAAACCTTTTGTTTTTTATTTCGTAAATCGTAACCGTATATTGTTTTCTTTTTAATTTTTTAACAACTTAAAAGTAAAATATCAGGTTTTGAGATATATAAGCATATTATTGTTTTTTCTTTTTACGGGACTCCTGCTCACATCATTCAATGCCCGGGGACAAAGCGGACCCGGCGGCATAGGTGATGAAACCACCAACAGGCTTTGGTTGCGTGCCGATGACATCCAGCTCAACGACGGCGACGCCATTGAAACCTGGCCCGATACCTCCGGAAACGATCATGATGCGGTGCAAAGCACCGGTACATATCAACCTGTATTGGATTCTGTTGCAGACAACGGACTGCCTGCAGTGTATTTTGATGGGAGTGATGATAGGTTCAGGAATGTGTTTACGATATCCAATAACCTTATAACTATTTATTCTGTTTATTCACATGATCTAGTAGGATCTGGA
>CAYFUP010000138.1:0-8370 GCA_964346235.1 uncultured Bacteroidales bacterium
ACACTAATCAGTGTAAACCATTGTTTTTAAAGATTTTAATTGTAGCTTAGAACCACTAGATAAAGGGCAATCATGGATTCAGCGATACTGAAAAAAGTGAATCAAAGATGCAACATTCCGGAAAAAAATCATACATTGTAATTAAAAAGATCATCAAACAGGACAAATTTCAACCATGGCAACTAAACAACCCATAACCATATATACCGACGGCGCTTCAAGCGGAAACCCTGGTCCGGGAGGTTATGGCATCGTCCTGATTTCAGGAAAGCACCGAAAAGAGGTTTCCGGAGGATACCGGCTGACCACCAACAACAGGATGGAGTTGCTGGCCGTCATCATTGCCTTAGAAATGATCAAATACGAAGGCGCAAAAATTACTTTATATACTGATTCAAAATATGTGGCTGATACAGTCAACAAAGGCTGGGTGTTCGAATGGGAAAAAAAACGGTTCAGGAATAAGAAGAATACGGATTTGTGGAAACGCTTCTTAAAAATTTACAGAATACATGATGTCACCTTTGTCTGGGTTAGGGGACATAATAACAATAAAGAAAATGAAAAATGTGATCAATTGGCGGTTGAAGCTTATAAAAACGGGAACTTACAAATAGATGAGGCCTATGAAAACACGAATTAGTGGTTTTAAGAAAACGTCAATAAAGTCAGGAAAGAATCTTAATGAACAAGTGTCTGGTCAGAAAGTGCCAATTGCGAAGCCGCCAAAAAAGGAGTTTACTAATCGTAAATGAGTATTTTGGCGGCAAGCGTAACGAAGCAAGTGGTACTTTATGGACAGACATTAATTAGTGTATGTGAGATAAAAATATGTTAAATGTTGATTTTTAAATCTATAATGGAAAGACCAAACGAAAGCATGTTCATTGACAATATCAAAAAACATTAAGCGATGATAAGATTTAAATCCGGACTGTGCATAGTCTTATTGTCCCTGCTAACCATATCCATGGCCAAAGGGGAAAATCGTTTCTTGACATTTGGAACAGGGTACTCCCATTATAAGGTCAGAAACACAAATATGTCTCCTTTGCTCTATGCTGGTTCAACCATTTTCTCGGATTTCGGTTTAGTAAAGCTTTCCAACCGAAAAATAGACCGTTTCGATTTTCTATCCTGGGCAGGGAGCGTAAAGCCTTCCATCAACCCGGATCTGACCAACTCAAATGTGACCTTTTTCAGGCTTGACTTTGACTACATGTACATGCATTCGATGAAGATATGGAAGGAATCAGGCCTGAATTGGTTTGCAGGGGGAGCATGGACGACAAAAAACGGCTTCCGGTTGCATAATAAGTATTATAACAACAATTTCGATTTTGATGCAATCTCATCTTTAAATGTAGCCACGGCCTTTAGAAAAAGTCTGCTCATCCATAACCATCCGGTGGAAATCACCTACCATCTGCTTTTGCCTGTTATATCATATACCATCGGTCCTTCCTATTCTTATGTGTTGCCGGAGGATTATATTGTTGAACCGGAACCAAATGCATGGACTTTTTTAAAAAGCGGAAAGTTTGTTAGCTTGAATCACTTACAGCGGGTTAACAGCCTACTGGACATTTCATACTACATCAATAACGGAAATGCATTCAGGCTTTCTTATCACTGGGATTTTATAAACAATCACAGCACAAACCAGATTATCTCTGCCAATCATGGCTTCACATTAAGTACATTGTTTAAATTTTAACCCTTTTTCAAAATTTTTTATGACACGAAAAGCAACGATACTAATCGCCATCATTATTATATTAACCGGTTGTGAAAAGGTTTTAATTGAAGAAGACTTAAACAATGATCCGCTAACCAATTTCAATTATTTATGGGAAACCGTGGATAAAAAGTATTCATTTTTTGATTACAAGCACATCGACTGGGATTCTGTGTATTACGCATATCGTCCCCGGATTCATGAAAACATGACCAGACATGAATTATTCAATATTATGGCAGGTATGCTGAATGCATTGAAAGACGGTCATGTGAACCTGAAATCAGATTTTAACCTTTCGCGGAACTGGGACTGGAAGCTGGATTATCCGTCAAACTTTAACCCAATAATTATTGAACGGGAATACCTGCAAGATGATTACCGGATTTCCGGCGGACTGAAAAACAGGTACCTGGATTCCATTGGTTATATCTATTATGAAAGCTTTTCGCTGGATGTGTCCGATGCCAACATTGATTCCGTGATCAGTTATTTTGAAGAAGCCAAAGGAATAATCGTTGACATCAGGGACAACGGAGGAGGCAGTGTTTCCAACGGCAACCAAATCATCCGGCGGTTTCTCAAGAAAAAAACCCTGGTGGCTTATACCAGGTATAAAAAAGGGCCCGGTCATCACGATTTTACCGAACCCATCCCAAGATATCTCTCTCCTGATGGTGAAAAACAATTTGTGGACAAGCCTGTTATGGTACTCATCAATCATGGCTGCTACAGCGCTGCCAATGACTTTGCTTCCAAAATGTCCGTTTTACCCAATGTATGGCTTGTAGGAGCCAAAACCGGCGGTGGAGGTGGCTTGCCCATCTACAATGAATTGCCCAACGGTTGGACATTCCGCTTTTCTTCTAACATCGGACTTTCAGCAGACTCGGTGAACATTGAAAACGGTGTGGAACCTGATGTAAAGGCATCCACCCCCTTCTTTAGTGAAACAGACAGCATCATAGAAACTGCCATTAAAATCATCAATGATAAAACGCCCCATTAATGAGCGAAAAAATGACCATCAAACATGTGATATGGGATTGGAACGGAACCCTTATTGACGATGTACAAGTGTGCATAGATATCATCAACCACCTGCTTCAAAAATATGATTTGTCGCCTGTATCACTTGATCAATACCGGTCCGTGTTCACTTTTCCGATTATTGAATATTATAAGCAGATAGGTTTTGATTTTACCAACCGTTCTTATGAGGAAATCGCTCATGAATACATTGATTTATATAAGCAAAACTTTAAAAATGCCGGTCTGGCTGCCAATGCAAAAAAACTGCTGGAACATTTTCGCACAAAAGGGCTTAGTCAGCACCTGCTTTCCGCCATGGAACAAAATGAGTTAGCGAATGCTTTGAATGCCTATGGCCTGGATGGCTATTTTACCCAAATCAGAGGCATTACCAATCATTATGCCCATGGAAAGATTGACATGGGCAAAAAAATGCTTGAAGAGTATCCCTTTGAAAGAAAGCATACGGTATTGATCGGCGACACCCTGCATGACCATGAGGTGGCTCGAGAAATGGGTATCAACTGCATTCTGGTTGCTTCGGGCCACCAATCCCATGAAAGGCTCAGCAGCACCGATGCTTTTTTGGTCGAAAGGCTGGATGATATCATTTCAAAGGGATGGATATAAAACGGAGCTCAATGTTTCTTTTTTATCCGGCTTTTAATATCCACCCCGGCAAAATTGCCAGAGCTCATAAACAGGATCACTTTGCCCTTGGGGGACAAATCATCCAGGAAAGATTCCAGGGCTTTCTTTGAAGATAATACTTCTAAAGCCGGTTCATGAAAAGAATGATGTATGTCTTCATTGGTGATGTTTTCCAAATTTTTGTGCTTGATGGCTTCCGGAGAATAAAAGACCACTTTTTCATCCGCTTCCTTCATACTGTCACGGTATTCAGATAAGAAAGGTTTATTCAGACTGCTGAAGGTGTGCAATTCCAGGCAGGCAATCAAAGGTTTATCCGGAAACCGGCTTTTTACAGCCTTTATGGTGGCCCTGACTTTGGAAGGAGAATGGGCATAGTCATAAAAGACACTGTAAGACCGGTCACCAGCAACCTTTTCAAGTCGCCGCGCCGCCCCTTCAAAAGAAGAAACCGCTTCGTAAAAATCAGCATCTTTGATTCCCAGGAGGCGACAGACTTTCTGGGCAGCCGCTATATTTTCCAGGTTATGATCCCCGAATAAGCCAATCCGAATCAAGGCTTCTGCGTTTTTCAAATATGAGATTCCATCGCGGGTCAACCCAGGATGTTTTTCATACGGCCAATAATACAAGTCTTCTCTTTCATCCGGAAACAATTTGTCTATGATCTCATCATGACGGTAGTACACCAAAGCCCCCTTAAACTCGATTAGTTCGATGAATTCCCTGAACTGCCTGACATATTCTTCAAAGGTTGGAAAAACATTGATGTGATCCCAATGGATGCCTGTTATAACGGCAATATGTGGATGATACAAATGAAACTTCGGTCGCTTGTCAAGCACAGAGGATAAATACTCATCCCCCTCCAGTACGGCCAGTTTAGCATGGTCGGACAAACCCACCATGGTTTCAAAACCTTTTATATTGGCTCCAACCAGATAATCGAAATCATAATTCAGGAACTTCAGCACATGCATAATCAACGAGGTAATGGTGGTTTTACCATGACTGCCGCCTATGACCACCCGTTTTTTATTTTTTACCTGATTATAAATAAACTCCGGGTATGAATACACTTTTAGCTTGATTTCCCTGGCTCTTTTAAGTTCCGGATTTTCCGTCCTGGCATGCATGCCTAATATGACGGCATCCAGATCATGGGTGATTTTTCCGGCGTCCCATCCGGTCTTCTCCGGAAGCAGGTTGTATTTTTTCAGCCGGCTGTGGGAAGGTTCAAAAATTTCATCATCCGACCCAGTAATTTTATATCCCTTTTTGTGCAGAGCAATCGCCAGGTTGTGCATGGCACTGCCCCCTATGGCAATAAAATGAACACGCATTCACGAATATTTGTTAGATGAACGAAAAGAAAAATGATCTGCTGAAAAGCCACTTTGTATTTCACTACTTAATAAATACTTTAAAAATATAAAAAAAAACAGGTGCGAAATTTTATTTTTAAAAGGACAAAACTTACTTTGCGAACGGGAGCAAAAATAGACAAATTTAAACAGGCTACAATGACCTTCTCCATGAAGAAAGCATTAAAATGAATAAACAAAAATAACCAACAATGGAACTACATGCTATAGAAACGGGAAACTTTAAACTGGATGGCGGCGCCATGTTTGGCGTGGTGCCAAAAGTTTTATGGAACAAGCAATATCCTGCCGACGAAAACAATTTAATCAATTTGTCCATGCGGGCTTTATTGGTGATAGACGGCCATCGCAAAATAATCATCGATAATGGACTGGGGAAAAAGCTTGAAGAAAAATTTTTAAAACACTATTATTTAAACGGAGATGATACGCTGGAAGGTTCTCTTGAAAAAGCAGGTTACAATCCGAATGAAATCACCGATGTGATAATGACCCACCTGCATTTCGATCATTGCGGAGGAGGCGTAAAACTCAATGAAAATGGAGAACTGGGCTTAACGTTTCAAAATGCCACCTACTGGGTTGGCAGGAAACAATGGGAGAATGCCATGAATCCGAATCCCAGGGAAAAATCCTCTTATTTTAAGGATAATTTGTTGCCCATTGAGGAATCCGGACAACTGAAGTTCATAGAAGAAGACTGCCGGTTTTCTGATCATGTTCACCTGAGGATTTATCATGGCCATACTGTTGGACAGATACTCCCTTTCATAGATTATCATGGGAAAAAACTGGTATATGTAGCGGATTTAATTCCATCTTCCGCCAACATCCCCATAGCCTGGGTGGCTGCATTTGATGTTTATCCCATAACTGCCATGGAAGAAAAAGACCGTTTTCTGCAGGAAGCTTACGAAAATGATTATACCCTCTTTTTTGAGCATGATATCAATGTGGAATGCTGTAACCTGAAGAAAACGGAAAAAGGCATCAGGATGAACGAAAGTTTCCGTTTGACTCAGTATTCCTCCAGTTCACCCCAGAAATGGTAGGCAGGAATTACCATATCATGATATGTCTGAGAGATCTCATCAAGGATCTCGATGATCTCATCTTTTATGCTGGAAGTCAACAGTTTCATCCTTTTTTCCTTGAAGTCCGGCAGGCCTTTAAAATAATTGGAAAAATGCTTCCTCATTTCGAATATGCCCCTTTTCTCATCTTTCCATTCCAGCGCCCTCAGGAAATGTTCTTTGGCGATGGCTGACTTATCCTTCACTGTAGGAGGGTCCGGAATTTCCCCGGATTTCAGGTATTGTTTTACATCCCTGAAAATCCATGGTTTGCCCACGGCAGCCCTGCCAATCATGATGCCATCAACCTTATAATTTTCAAAACAGTATTTTGCTTTTTGTGGACTGACAATGTCTCCGTTGCCTATGACAGGTATGGAAAGACCGGGGTTTTCTCTGACTTTCTTAATGAGGTTCCAGTCAGCCTTGCCTTTATACATTTGTGTTCGCGTTCGTCCATGAATGGTGATGGCGCTTATGCCTGTTTCTGCCAGATGATCCACAATATCCTCAATGTTTTTATTTGCCTCATCCCATCCAAGTCTGGTTTTCACGGTTACCGGTAATTTGGTTGATTCAACCACTTTCCCTGTAATTTCCTTCATGAGCGGGATATCCTTCAGTAACCCTGCACCGGCTCCTCTCTGCGCAATCTTTTTTACCGGGCATCCAAGGTTGATGTCGATGATATCCGGAAGGGATTTTTCCGCCATTTTTGCCGCTTCAGCCATTGATTCCGGCACATTGCCATACAATTGAACTCCAACAGGTCTCTCATAATCAAACACATCCAGTTTTTTCACGCTTTTCTCCCCATTCCGTATAAGGCCTTCCGAAGAAATAAACTCCGTATAGACCACATCCGCACCAAATTTTTTACATAAATACCTGAAAGCCGGATCCGTATAATCTTCCATGGGGGCAAGAAGCACCGGAAAGTCATCCAACAATATGTTTCCTATCCTTAACAATTGAATTTTTATTTATATTTTTGGTACAAAAGTATAACATTGTTATGAAAGATGTTTTCAATAAACTTATGATATTACGCTGATAAAAACAGATGAACCTCTAATTCTTGAATCCAAAATGTAACCCGGATGACTCAAAAATTTATGACAGGTGCAAAGCCTTTCACCAAAATCATCTTTACCCTTTTCGTAGCCCTTGTGGCATTCCTGCTTGTCATGTTGCTGGGCAGCCTTCTCGCCGTGCCAATATTTGGCATAAGCCTGGGTGAGTTGCCAACGGTGTTGTCAGATTTCAGATCACCCGATAACCTGTCCATCCTTAAATATTTTCAATTCATACAGACCCTTGGATTATTCTTACTCCCAGCTTTGTTTTGTGCCTGGGCTTTCTCAGAGAGAGGCGCATCCGCTTATCTTCAGCTGACCCGCACCAACTCGCTTGAAACCTATGCCATGGTGCTGGTCATCATCATCATATCTTTGCCGGTAATAAACTGGCTTGTGGCCTTTAATTCAAATCTGAACCTGCCGGAATCCATGAAATCCATCGAAAGCTGGATGCAGGATAAAGAAGAAAATGCCAGAGCCATCACGGAGGCATTTGTCAACGTAAACACATTTGGCGGTCTGTTGGTAAACCTGCTGATTATGGCTGTCATGCCGGCAATTGCTGAAGAATTTATTTTCAGGGGGGTCTTGCAGAAACTTTTTGTTGAATGGACAAAAAACATCCATGCCGGCATCATCATTGCTGCATTTCTTTTCAGCACCCTGCATTTTCAATTTTATGGATTTATCCCACGCATGTTGCTGGGAATATTATTTGGCTATCTGATGGTATGGAGCGGCAGCATGTGGCTGCCTGTGGCTGCTCATTTTTTTAACAATGCCATGGCCGTGTTGGCTTTTTACGTGTTTGACACAGAATTTGTCAGAGAAAACATTGATGAGATCGGTACTACCGGCAATACCACCTATATGCTTTTTATCAGCATGATCCTGATGAGTTTTCTGTTTTTTATGCTTTACAGGAGACTTAAAACCAATGGGTTAAGCAGGTACTAACATGCTTTTGTCAGGCTTTTTATCCGATATTTGACTGCATGTTATAAAAATTGATCTTACCAATTTCATTTTTCCGGTAAACGTATATCAACCCATATTCCTTGGCTTTTTCACGCCTGACCTCATCCGGCACGTCTTTGAATGAGTCTTCAACTTCATTCCAGATGTTCAGAATAATGTCATCTGCTTCTATGCGCAAATCCACAAGTTTTTTCTGTGCCCTTGCCGTATTTTTCTTCAACGTCTTCTGATAATTATGGGCCTCAATAAAGGCTTCATAACGGACTTTGACGAGTGCGATGGTGGGATTTGTGATGGGGGCCTTTCCCATTTGTTTTCTTTTGTTTTCCCCGGCAATCAGGTTTTCTCCCCATTTAATAATGTCTTCTTCTGTGTTTAAAGGCGGCACCTCGAAGCGCGAGTCGGACGATGAAGATGATGGCGGAGGAGCTAAG
>CAYFUP010000139.1:0-8292 GCA_964346235.1 uncultured Bacteroidales bacterium
TCTGTTAGGCTCTGTCTTCACTCCGAGTAATACAGGTTGTTGCGCGCCATATTCGTTAACAAAATTGATGACCGGTCAATTTAAAAATTATTATCTTTATGGTATCTGAAATTCTAGAAAATTATGGCCCGTACTAAAAAAATATTCGTCCTCGATACCAATGTGCTTTTACACGATTACAAATGTATCTACAATTTTGAAGAAAATGACATTGTGATACCCATTGTTGTACTGGAAGAATTGGATAAGCTAAAAAAAGGAAATGATCTCATACATTTTCATGCCAGGGAATTCACCAGGGAGCTTGATAAACTCTCTGGCAACAAATTGTTCAATGGGGGAATTCCTTTAGGAAAAGGGCTTGGTAAATTATCCATTGAAACGGGAAAACCTTTCTCTGAAGAAGTGCAATTCTCATTTCCTGAGGATACGGCTGACCATCGAATATTGGCCATTACCGATTTTGTATTCAAGAAAAATAAAAATACCAAAAAAAATGTAGTCCTGATCTCTAAGGACATCAATTTGCGCATGAAAGCCAAATCCATTGGAATCATCGCACAGGATTACACCAATGACAAAGTTAAAAACCTTGACGACCTTTATAAAGGCATCAGTATTCTGGAAAATATTGATAATAAGCTCATCAACCGTTTTTATAAAGAATTCGAGGGAATCCCTGTGGAGGATTTTGAGTTTAGCACTCCTCCCGTCAACCACCAATACTTCATCCTAAAAGGCTCCAAATCAAGTGCCTTGGCCCATTATGATCCATTTAAAAAGATGCTGGACAGGGTAATTAAAGAAAAACGTTTCAACATCGAACCAAGAAATGCAGAACAAACCTTCTCATTTGATGCCCTAACCCGGCCGGATGTGCAATTGGTCACCCTGACCGGTAAAGCCGGGACCGGAAAGACCCTGCTGGCCCTGGCCGCAGCGCTAAATCAGCAAAACCTGTATAACCAGATATTCCTTGCCAGACCCATTGTTCCTTTGGCAAACAGGGACCTGGGATACCTTCCCGGGGATGTGGAAGAAAAGATCGGACCTTATATGCAGCCGCTCTTTGATAACCTCGCAGTCATTAAAAATAAGTTTAAACCCCAAAGTAAAGAATATAAAAGAATTGAGGAACTTCAAAAAGAAGAAAAACTGGTCATTACACCGCTTGCTTATATCCGGGGAAGAAGTTTGTCCAATGTATTCTTTATTGTTGATGAAGCCCAGAACCTCACACCTCACGAAGTAAAAACCATCATTACCCGGGCAGGGGAAGGTACCAAGCTGATTTTCACCGGAGACATCGAACAAATTGACTCGCCTTACCTGGATTCTCAATCAAATGGGTTATCATTTCTAACAGATAAAATGAGCGGACAGGATTTATTTGCACATGTTCACCTGGTAAAAGGAGAAAGAAGCTACCTGGCAGAATTGGCAAGTCATTTGCTATAGAACAACAATTACCTTATAAGCCATTATTACAAAATGATGCAGTTTTATAAAGAAAAATATGACCAGTTAATATCGTTTAAAAAACCTGTGGCATCATATAAAGCTATCAGAAATATAAGAACCAACATCAATCATCTATAAAAACAAATGCATATGGAAACAGAAAAGAAACTAGTGATTGTAAGGCATGGTAAGTCTGACTGGAGCCGCGAAGATCGCTCCGATGTGGATCGACCTTTGAAAGATCGGGGGGTCAGGGATGCCTACGAAATGTCTCAACGTCTCCTTCAGCAAAATATTCAACCTGAATTGGTTGCGTCATCTCCTGCAAACCGGGCGTTGCACACAGCAGTCATTTTTTGCCGTGAAATGGAAATACCCCTAAAGAACTTACTTGTTGATGAATCTTTTTATATATCTTATGAGGAAAAAGTATTTGAGACCCTGCAACAATTTGATAATAAAGTGAATTCATTAATGATCTTTGGCCACAATCCTACTTTTACCAGCCTGGCCAATTTGTTTGTCTCTGATGAAATTGAAAACATCCCCACATGCGGAATAGTCATTCTAAATTTCAAAATAAAAGACTGGCAGGAGATAGCAGGAAAAACACTGGAATCATATGTATTTGATTATCCAAAAAAATCCGGTTAATACAACAAAGAACAGGATGAGGTGGTATCGCAAATGATTAATGCAACAAAGAACAGGATGAGGTGGTATCGCAAATGATTAATGCAGCAAAGAACAGGATGAGGTGATCTGCATATGGGGCTTGCAATAAAGATCAAAATGAAGTGATGCTGCATCCGTTTCATGACCTAAAAAATAAAAATAAGATATTGCCTCCACTTCATTTAAAAATAAAACTAAAATGGAGAAATAATGCATCCAATCCATACAATAAAACCAAGAACGATGAGGCACTGCATCCAGATTAGCGAAAAACAGTTATGCAAAAAGCAGTAAACAACATCCACATAATAATGAAAGAAAAAAAACTCATAAACCGCGAAGTAAGCTGGCTTTCCTTTAATGAGCGAGTGCTGCAGGAAGCCGCTGATTCCAATGTGCCTTTGGTAAACAGGATGCGTTTTTTGGGGATTTTTTCGAACAACCGGGATGAATTTTTTAAAGTCAGGGTTGCCACCATCAAAAGAATGCTTGAATTTGAACAAAAAGCCTCCACCATCATTGGTGAGGATCCCAAGTGGCTGTTGAATTATATTCAAAAAATCGTCCTGAAACAGCAAAGCAAATTCAATCAAATATATGATGAAATAATTCAAGAACTGGCAAATCATAAGATCCATGTCATCAATGAACTTCAACTCAGCCAGGTTCATAAGGAATTCATCAGGCATTTCTTTAAGGAAAAGGTGTTGCCCGAACTCTCGCCCATTATGCTGAATGAAACCCATAATTTTCCCTCGCTGAAAGACAAATCCATTTATCTGGCTGTTAAACTCACCAAACCCAAAAAATCAAAAAAAACCGATTATGCCTTAATAGAAGTACCCACCAGGGAAATCTCCAGGTTTATCATACTGCCTGCCGTTAACGACGATAAATACATCATGATGCTGGATGATATCATTCGTTATAATCTTGATATTGTTTTCTCTATATTTGATTATACCGAATACCTGGCGCATACAATAAAATTTACCCGGGATGCCGAACTCGATCTGGACAATGATATTTCGCAAAGCATTGTTCAAAATATTTCTAAAGGGGTCGATCAAAGGAAAAAAGGACAGCCTGTCAGGTTTATTTACGATAAAAACATACCTACGGATTTGCTGGATTATCTTATCGACCGGATGCAACTGGATAATTATGATCATATCATCCAGGGCGGCAGGTATCATAATTCAAAAGATTATATGGATTTTCCGAACCTGGGAGGCAGTCAGCTTGAATACTCCTGTAGCCCGCCATTGCCTCATCCTGATATTATGGATAGCGATGATATCCTGACCATCACTGCAAAAAAAGATTTTCTACTGCACTGTCCGTACCATGATCTGGAGATTTTCATCAAAATATTAAGGCAGGCTTCAATTGATCCAAGGGTGAGGGAGATAAACATCACCATTTACAGGGTCACCAGGAATTCCAGGGTAATGAATGCCCTTATCAATGCTGCAAGAAATGGCAAAAAAGTGATTGCGGTATTTGAACTGAGGGCCAGGTTTGATGAAGAATCAAACATTTTCTGGTCAAAAAGGCTCTCCGAAGAAGGAGTGTATGTAAAATACGGTTTCAGTGATTTAAAGGTGCATGCCAAGCTATTGTTCATTTCCCTTTATAAGGGCAAAAAATATGAAGAACATGCAGTGATTGGCACCGGGAATTTTCATGAGATAAATGCAAAGGTGTTCAGTGATGCCTTTCTTTTTACGTCGGACAGCAACATTACCAAAGAAGTAAAAAAAGTATTCAATTTATTTGAAAACCCATTATATCACCATAAATTTAAACACCTTATACTTTCCCCGCAATATATGCGCAGAAAATTATACACCTTAATTGATAATGAAATAAAAAACCACAAACAAGGCAAAGAAGCGTTCATCATCTTTAAGCTCAATAACCTGGTGGATGAACAAATCATAAAAAAATTATACCAGGCAAGCAATGAAGGAGTAAAAATCAAACTCATTATAAGAGGCACATGCTCCCTTATTCCCGGCATCAGGGGAATGAGCGAAAATATCCAGGTCATTAGCATTATTGATAAATATCTTGAGCATATCAGGGCCTTGTATTTCTGTGATAATGGCAATGATATGATATATCTCTCTTCAGCTGATTTGATGAGAAGGAATCTCGACTACCGGATAGAGGTAGCCACCCCTATCTATAATGAAAGCATCAAGGAGGAAATTAAAACCATTATCCATTTCCAGTTAAAAGATAACTTGAAAGCCAGGGTTATTGACCAGAAACTCAGCAATAAATACAAAGGCAAAAGGGGCAGGGCGAAGACTGTTCAGTCTCAACAGGAGATCTATCAATATTATGCTTCCAAGCTGACATCATCCTGATGTTGAAAGCCCTTATCATCCGGCTTTTGGATGACTTATTATCCCGATATTGAGTCCCTGACCTCTGGGCTTTTGGGTGCTTTACTATGCCGATGTTGAATCCCGTATTATCCTGTTGTTAGGCGAAGAAAATATGGCATAGTAAACTTGGTAAGCCATTAGTCCATCGATTCCCGACTGTTATTGTGCTAAGGGTTTGAAACGATATAACCTGTACATTTAAACTTGTTCTTTTGTCCCTTGCCTGCGTTGCAAAAAGCCTTAAATAGCGGTTCTAAGAAAACATCAATAACTGCGTTATGCTTATCTTCAGCCCTGGAATTCAATTATCCTAATACCACTTATACACCTTTAGTCCCGTGAAAAACAGAATAATTCCGGCTATGGTCAGGACTGAAAAACCATCCAGGGTCTGTGCAAACGTAGCTCCCTCGTTCACCACAGCGCGAACTTCATCGGTGAATTTTGTCAGTGGCAATACCCTTATGGCAGCAACAGCCCAACCAGGAAAATTCTGATAGCTGAAAAATATCCCGGATAAAATCATCATGGGCATGGTGATGAAGGATATTAATCCATTCCCGACCTGGGTATTTGCTGTGCGACTGGAAATCAATATGGCAATGCCCATAAAACAGAAATTTCCGGCCAAAAACAAAAGTATTAGTCCGGGAACACTTCCCTGAATCTGAACCTTAAACAACATACTCGCAAACCATAAGATCACAGCCGCTTCGGTCATGGTAAGCATTAAACGGGTTATAATCTGGGACAAGAGAAAGTAAGACTTTTTCATCGGGGTGGCCACCATCCTGCGCAACAGTTTCTTTGACCTTTTTTCAATCAATGCATAACTTACCCCCCACATGATGCTCATCATGATTCCCATGGTAATTAATCCGGGAACCAAAAAATCAATGTAGCGGGTTCCCTGCGCGGACAAGAACTGAACATTCTCTTTACTTCCTCCGATATGCCCCTTGTCGAAAAATTCTGCCAATTGCATCTGTATCAACTCCGCTTCAGGATTTAATGGGTCATAATGATAACTAACCTTTCCATCTTCCCGGGATAATATCAGATCCACCTTTCCCCTTTTCGCCATAATAATTGCCTCATTCCAGGTTGCCTTCCTGAAATGATAAACAATATCCAATGTGTTTTCATTCTCAAAGCGCATGGTGTAAACCGAATCCTTTAACTGTCCATTCTCAATGATTTCATCAAAAACGGTATCTCCGGATTGTTTTACCATGGCTACATCTTTGACAATCTCCTGTCTTTCAGAAAATGCAATGCCAAAAGCCAATATCATCAACAAAGGAAAAGCGAACGACCAAAAAACGGATCCCGGTTCACGCATCCATTCTTTGAACTGGGCTATTATTAATTGCCACAATGAACTCTTCATATATAAAAAAAACTTATTTTCAAATAATTACTAAAAACACAATATGGGTCAGTTCAAAAATATCCATCTGGATTATTTCTGAACTGCTCATCCACTAACCATTTCACTCCATAAAAAAAGGCACGCCGAATGCTTTTTCCTTTTTCCCTTTCCTCATACAATAAACATTGAACCCATAGAAATTAAGTATGCCGGATGCTTTTTCCTTTTTCATTCGTCCTCATCCTCTATCCTTTAGATTCATTTGAAGGATTAGGATTGAAGATGCCTGCCGGTCATGGAAACAAATAAATCATCCAGGGTCATTTTCCGGCTTTCGAGCTTTTCAAATCCCATGCCCTGCTTGATAACCTGTTCAATCAGTTCAGGCATGGTCTGCACAATTTTATCCACTTCCAGGATATAATGATTGCTTTGGGAACCATTTCTCACATTTTTTATTCCTGGCACAAAACGTAAATCAAAAAGCTCACTTTTAGAATTTATCTGAAAGTCAATGATCTCCCTGGCATCACAAAGATAAAGCAATTCGTTTAAAGTACCTTTGGCCAAAACTTTACCATTATCAATGATCACAATTCGTTCACAGAGAAATTGGGCTTCTTCCATATAGTGGGTGGTTAAAATCATGGCCATATTTTTTTCTTTCTTCAGGTTCAGAAGAATATTCCAAATATCTCGGCGGGCAACCGGATCAAGTCCTGTAGTAGGTTCATCAAGGATCAACACTTCCGGATAATTCAATAGAGAAATCCCCAGCGCCAGTCTCTGCCGCTGTCCCCCTGAAAGATTCTTCGAATAAGCATGGCGTTTTTCATTCAGCTTAATCATCTCCAACACTTCTTCTACCCTATCCATTCCCAATCCGTAAAATGAAGCAAACAGTTTTAGTATTTCCCCGGCAGTGAGTTTTTCTACAAACCAGGTCTCCTGCAGGCATATGCCCAATATTTTGTTTAATTCTTTAAAGTGCCCTTTCCATCGCTTGCCTTTGATGATAATGTCGCCATCATCGGGTGACTGAATGCCTTCTATCATCTCAACGAGGGTGGTTTTTCCGGCCCCGTTCGGCCCGAGAATGGCCACAAACTCACCTTTTTTGATGTCCAGATCGATGCCGCGGACCGCCTTGACTTCTTTGAAGGATTTTTTTACATTTTGAACATGTATCAACGGATCAATTGCTTCCATCAACTATTTTCCCAATCATTTTTAATCTTACATCATCATAAACACATCCTGATAAACCCTGTATGAATGGATTTGTTTATATAATTTTTGTAAAGATAAACGCATTTTAAATGAATAAAAAACCATATTTATCCTATGCCCACATATCTTCTGGATAAACTTTTTGATCCACCAGCTGCTTTATTTTTTGCTGAACAACCTGTTTTTCCTCCCTGTAGGTCATTCCAAACCACTGGGCTGTTGATTCGAGTACTTGGACCTTTATGCTGTTCTTTTGAATTAATTCATTGACCACAAAAGGAATGTAAAATTCTTTCTTGGGATCAGAAGCGTTTTTTTGAAGAAATTCAAGCAGGTATTCCTCGTGATACTGAAACATCGAAGGATGAAATCCCCAGAAATTCATGGAAACCACACTGTCCTCCGGCAATTCATTTTCTTTCTCATTTTCAAGAAAGGTGATGGTACCAATGGAATTTCTGGCAATCTTGGTACATTCTTTCACATATTTCAGATACCCCTCCTCATCTCTACGGCATACCCCTCTTGACACGGTTCCATATTCAGATAATGTGTTTTTCAGGTAATAACCGACCATAAAAGCCAAGCTGGAGGAACTGCTGTGAATTTGTTCATAAATCGTTTCAAATGCGTTTTTTCCATAAAAATCATCTGCATTTATGACAATAAAAGGCTCATTGATGGCCTCTTTTGCACACCAAAGTGCATGACCGGTACCCCATGGTTTTTCACGGTGTGAAACATCCGTATTATTAAAATCCCCTGGTAATTTATCAAAATCCTGGTTTACAAAATCATATTCAATTTTTCCACCCAGCTTTTTGGCATACATGGATTTGAATTCATTTTCAATATCCTTTCGAATAATGAAAACTACCTTGTCAAAACCTGCCCGCATGGCATCATATATGGAATAATCCATCATTACTTCCCCGGATGGGCCTATGGTATCCATTTGTTTTAAGCCTCCATATCTTTTGCCAATGCCGGCTGCTAAAATTAAAAGTGTTGTCTTGGCCATTTTTTTTGTTTAAAATTTTATCTGGTAATTTCTAATCCTCTCATCAAACCCTTTTATTTAGAGGTTCTAAGAAAACGTCAATAACTGCGAATAGCATTGCTATTTAATGTTTTTTGTAACGAAGGCAAGGGGCAAAA
>CAYFUP010000140.1:0-8235 GCA_964346235.1 uncultured Bacteroidales bacterium
AATATCCATGCATACGTATCCAGATAGGTTGCATTCAAAGAATCAATCTCCAGTGTTTTTTTGCTTAAACTCAATGCATAATTCAATTTTTCTTCTCTTAAAGACAAGTAATAACTATAATTATTCAATATAAAGGAATTCATTGAATCCAAAGCCAACGCTTTCTGATAAAATTTATCACTATTCTTGAAAGAACCTGTTTTATAATAGGCTTCACCAAGATATGCGTAAAACTGAAATTTGATATCATCACTGTTACTATATTGTAGCCCATCATTCAAAATATCTATGGCTTTTTCCACGCTATCCTTTTGCATATAACCAATCCCTTCATAATAATAAAAAACACCTTGCTTCGGGAAGCTTTGTTTGGCTTTGCGAGCAAAATACATCATGGAATCCACTTCATTCATCATGGAATAAATATTGATTAACTGTTCATAAAAAACATGGTTAACATTGTCAAATGTGATCACATGTTTGAGACTTTTCGCAGCATTTTCATAATCCTCTCCTTTAATGTAAAAATCCGATAGCACCGTGTGTGCCCTTAGCATATTTTCATTATTTTTTGTAAACGTCTCTAATATATCTCTAACTTCATCATAATGCTTCTCCAGGAATGTTCTGTTCTTCGTAATTTCTATATACAATCCCATCTTGTTTCTTATATCAATGTTTTCATTTTCAACAATGGCTTTATAACGGGTGATAAATGATTCTTCATAACCATTGCCTAGATAAAACCTGGCCGCCTTCATTACAACTTTTTCATCAGGCTCATTCTGCAATAAGCTGTCATATATCTTTTTTGCTTTCTGTACATTAAATTGGCTGTAAATGTCAGCCTTAACGCTCAGATAATTGGCATTTCCAGGATCCTTATCCAATAATTTTTGAATCTCCGTCAACGCTTTAGAATATTCTTGTAGCTGAACATATAATTCCTTTTTCATGAGGTTTATTTCCGGGGTTACACCGAATTCCTTTTCCAATCCATTGTAAATCTTCAGGGCACTTTTATATTTTTCCAGTTTAATATAAAGATTTGCCAGTTGGGTTTTGTATTTGTGATTACCTTCCTGTATCTTTATCATATCTTTGTATACTTCCATTGCCTTTTCCAGAGAATCTGTTTTCTGATATATATCAGCCAATAACTGACTGTAATAAGAATTATTCGGATCATTGTATATGGCTTTTTTGGCATAATAAATGGCCTGTTGATGCAAATCATGGGCCTCATACAAGTTGGCCAGTTCATATGCAGCAGCTCCGGAAGAGGGTTTTATGCTCAGGGCATTCTGATATAAAGCTGCGGCACTTTTAAAATTACCCAGGTATTTTTGCTTTGCTCCTTCTATCAAAGAATATTTATATTCCATGTTATTATAGCTGGCAGAGTCCCTTGAAATTCCCGCTTTTTTACCAGTAGGACGAATCAAAGAACATGATTGTAGAATAAAGCCCAATAATAAAAAAACCAAAAAACTTTTAATTTTAAAATCCATCTTTATAAAATTTTTATTTTCCAGTATGACCAAAACCCCCTTCTCCCCGGTCACTATCGTTTAATTTCTCAACAACTTTCAGATATACCTTTTCATATCTGTTGATAACCATTTGGCCAATTCTCTCTCCATCATTGATATGAAAAGATTCATTGGATAAATTAACAAGGATGACCCCTATCTCCCCCCTATAATCCGCATCGATTGTTCCCGGAGAATTAAGCACTGTGACGCCATGTTTCAAAGCCAGCCCGCTCCTCGGCCTTATCTGGGCTTCATACCCTTTGGGAAGCTCTATAAATAACCCTGTTTTAACCAATACCCTTTCCAAAGGTTTAAGTTCTATTTCTTCTTCTATGTTGGCGCTTAAATCAATACCAGCAGAATATTCTGTAGCATATTCCGGTAAATCATGCTTAGATTTATTGATAATTCTTACTTGCATCTACAATAAATTTTTTTAATGTTTTGTTTATCCGCTTACTTTCTGATCAAAGTTTTCATTATTTTTTCCTTTGAATCGATATACATAATAAATAAACCCAAAATTATGATTCTAATTGCATTATTTAAAACCAAATTTCCAAATTCAATGTTCAATGCTAAAAGAACAATAATACCAGCAATGAGGGCATAATGTCCGATTTTCTTCACGGGATAATTAATTTTAAAAAACTTTCTACCAATAAAATAGGATAGCATCACCATTAAAAAATAACAAATAAACCTTGCCCAGGCAGAAGCATGGTATCCAAATTTAGGTACCAGGGTAAAATTAATTAATACTGTAATGATAGCACCAAAAACAGCTAAATAGGCCCCGTATTGAGTAAGATTCTTTATTTTATACCAAACTGATAAATTATAGAAAATACCTAAAAACAAATTGGCAAATAGCAAGACCGGCACAATTTCAAGTCCCCCCCAATAATTTTCATCAATGATAAATTTTATCAAATCCAAAAAAAGAACAATGCCCACCAGAATAATTAAACCAAACAACACAAAAAATTTTAGAATTTCAGCATAAACCTCCTTCGCATCCTGTCCGCCACCTTTTTGAAAAAAATATGGCTCAAAGGCATATCTAAACATTTGAATATACAACATCATTAAAACAGCAACCTTTATATTAGCGCCATATATTCCTAACTCTCCAAGTGCATCAACATTATCAGGCAACAAGTGTTTCAAAATAATCCTGTCCAATGCCTCGTTAACATTCCCAACAAAACCAGCTACCATAAGCGGCAGCGAATATTTTAACATCCTTACTAATAAACGAAAACTAAATTGTGGATTTGTTTTTATGACATAGGGTATTAACATTAGCGTCGTCATTATTGTCGCAATCAAATTAGAAATAAACACATAACCGACCCCGATATTTTCATCATAGATAACCTTCAAAAAGTCAGGAATATCATGCTTGATCCAATTCGGCATGATGACCAAAAAGAAAATATTGAACAAAATGTTCAATAATACCGATATAACCTTAAGCATGGAAAAAGTTAAAGCCTTGTTTTGGTTTCTTAAATAGGCAAACGGAATGGCATTGAAGGCATCTAATCCTAAAATGATGGCAAACCACAAAACATATTCTTCATTTCCGGGATATCCCATCACATAAGAAATATCTTTCCGCAGATAAGATACAATCAAAATGAATATGGCAGAAGTAATAAATACAGAAATTAATGAAGTACTATATACCCTTCCCTTGTTAATCTCCCCACCGGAGAATTTAAAGAATCCGGTTTCCATGCCATATGTCAGCAATATCAATAAAAACGTCACATATGCATAGAATTCTGTAATAATACCATACTCCGGTGGTAAAAAAATGCGTGTATAAAATGGAACCAACAGATAATTCAGAAATCTGGGCAGAAAACTGCTTAATCCGTATATGGCAGTCTGTCCGGCTAACTGTTTAATTTCATTCAAGGGCTGTATTGATTACTTTATTGATTTTAAAGCAGAATAAATGTCAGGATAATTATATGAAAACCGATGTTTTAAAAGCACTTTGGGGATCACATATTGACCCTCCGTGATAAGGATGTTGTTCTCTCCAAAAATCTTTGGCAGCTGTCCGGGTATTTTAATCAAAACCCTCCTTCCATAGACTTTTGAAAAAGTCTTCATAAATTGATTAAATGTAGTAGGTTCAGGACTTGTGATATTAAACACCATTTCATCAAAAGGATGCGTCAAGATAAATTCAATGCTTCGGCATAAATCTTCTATATGAATAAAAGAAAAATAGGGATCTTTATTCATCAGATTAATACCTAAATTGCTTCTGATGAATTTGCGTAATTGTTTAACAATCCCTCCGTCTTTTCCTATGACTATTCCAAATCGAGCAATGGCTACTTTAATTCCCATTTCACGCATTTTCAAGGCCATCTTCTCCCAATCACTAACCACATAGCTCAGAAAATTATTGGTAAAATCACCACTTTCCTCTGTATGTCTGTTCTCACTATCATAAATATTAATACCAGAGGCGTTAATAAAAAGAAAGGGCTTATTATTCACTAGCTTTAATGCCTGATACAACTTTCGAGTGGTATAAACCCTGCTTTCGTATATAATTTGTTTATTCCGATTGGTCCATAAGGTGAATATATTTGCTCCACTTAAATTAATGATCACATCTACATGACCAATCTTTTTTGCCATTTCCTCGAGACTTAACTTAAAGTCCTTTGTATGGAATCCTCGGACTTCATGTTTTTTAGAAAGATATCTATATAAGTTGGTTCCAATAAATCCGTTTGCCCCACATATTAATATTTTCATAAGCAATAAATATTATGATTAATAAAAAAAACGCCCTTTACAATAAATATTTTACTTTTGTCTGCTAAAATATTTCTTTATGCAACATATAATACAACAAATATTCGACGAAATTAATAATATTACAATCAATTCCTTAGAAGAATTGGAAAAATATCGTTTGAACTATTTAAGCAAGAAAGGCAAAATAAACAACCTTTTCGCTGAATTTAAAAAACTTTCTTCCGATGAAAAAAAAGAACTGGGAAAATCCTTAAACGAATTAAAAAACCAGGCACAGGATAAATATCAGCAGGCTAAAAATAGTTTGTCATTTGGTTCAGAACTATCTCAGCAGTTAGATTTAACCCGTCCGGGAAATCCTTATGACATCGGAAACCGCCATCCCATATCGTCAGTTCGTAATGAAATTATAGAAATATTCAAATATCTCGGTTTTACAGTGAGTACAGGTCCTGAAATTGAAGATGACTGGCATGTTTTTTCCGCTTTAAATTTTCCTGAGGCCCATCCGGCAAGAGATATGCAGGATACATTTTTTATCGATAGAAATCAGGATGTATTATTACGCACCCATACCTCTTCCGTTCAAATCAGGGTTATGGAGAACAATTCCCCACCCATCAGAACCATCAGTCCGGGCAGGGTATTCAGAAACGAAGCAGTTTCAGCACGCGCTCATTGCATCTTTCATCAGATTGAAGGATTATATGTTGATAAACATGTTTCCTTTTCTGATTTAAAACAAACCTTGATATATTTCGCCCGCGAATTGTTCTCAAAAAATACCCAAATTCGTTTGCGTCCTTCATTTTTTCCCTTTACTGAACCTTCTGCTGAAATGGATATCAGCTGCCAGATTTGTAACGGTAAGGGCTGTAACGTTTGTAAATACACAGGTTGGCTGGAAATCTTAGGCTGTGGTATGGTTGATCCGAATGTCCTGGATAATTGTCATATTGACTCACGGATATATACTGGTTTTGCTTTTGGTATGGGTATCGAGCGACTGGTTATGAGTAAATACCAGGTCAATGATCTCAGGCTATATTTCGAAAACGATGTCCGTTTTTTAAATCAGTTTGGCACCGTTTTTTAATTTATTCTTTAATTTCTATTTCATAGTTTAATTCAATGCCTTTCTTATAGGCAGCACTTACCCCACAGTATTTGTCTTTCGACAAGTTTATTGCTTTCTCGATTTTATCCTTTGGTAAGTCTTTTCCTTTAAATTTATATATCACGTCCATCCGGTAAAAGTGTTTTGGATGCTCCTCTGTGCTATATCCGATTACTTCTATATCTAAATCATCGTAACTGACTTTCATTTTTTTTAATATGGAAACCACGTCCATTCCTGTGCAACCCGCCAATGCCGCCATCATCAATGGTTTTGGACGAGGACCGTTATCATTTCCACCGGAAGCTTTTGCTGCATCAATTGTGACGGTATGATCTCCCATTTCGATGTCAAATTCCATGTTTTCTTTCCACTTGGCATTGATTGAAGTGCTCATTATAAAGTATGTTTTATTTTATATATATTTCTATCTATATATTTTAAAATTTTCTTTTCTTATTATATTACTTAATTATTGCGACTTTTATGAAAAAATTATTGCCACTTAGCTTTTAAGCTTGTTATATTATATTAATTTGAAAATTTGCGAAAAAGAAATATTTCTCCAAAAAATCCTACTGCAATTAATATCAAACTGATTAATAATAAATCATTATTATTTAAACGGTTTATTACAGCATATCCTAATAGAATAACCGCAATAAAAATGATAATAACGCCAAGATATTTTTTAACTTCTTTCATCTTTTCTGTATATTATATTTTACATTTATATTTTCCAAAATTAAAAAAGATATCCAGATTCACCAAATTTAGTTTTGTTCAGATGTTTAAATCCAACCGCGGTCACTTCCCTTCCCCGGGGCGTTCTTTTAATAAAACCTTCTTTAATTAAAAATGGTTCATATACATCTTCAATGGTGCCGGCATCTTCTCCCAGCGCTGTACATATGGTATTGATCCCCACAGGCCCGCCATTAAATTTATCCACCAACACATTCAATATTTTGTTATCCATCTCATCCAGTCCGTGTTTATCAATATTCAATTTCTCCAAAGCATATTTGGTGATGTCCATCTCTATTCTCCCATTTCCTTTTATCTGAGCATAATCCCTAACTCTCCTCAACAGGGAATTGGCAATTCTTGGTGTGCCCCTGCTTCGCCTGGCTATTTCATGCGCAGCTTCATCACTGGACTCAATCGCTAATATTTTGCATGATCTTTTAATTATGCCCATAATGACCTCCGCATCATAAAAATCAAAATGGGCATTGATCCCAAAACGAGCCCTTAATGGATTTGTCAGTAATCCTGATCTAGTGGTTGCCCCGATAAGCGTAAAAGGATTTAAATCAATTTTTATCGACCGTGCATTAGGTCCCTTATCTACCACAATGTCAATAAAAAAATCTTCCATGGCTGAATAAAGATACTCTTCCACTACCGGACTAAGTCGGTGAATCTCATCAATAAACAACACATCTTTCGCTTCCAGACTGGTCAGTATGCCTGCTAAATCACCTGGTTTTTCGAGTACTGGTCCAGAAGTGGCTTTGAAATTAACATCCAGTTCATTTGATATGATATTTGCCAGCGTCGTCTTTCCTAATCCGGGTGGTCCATGCAACAGTACATGATCCAAAGGTTCGTTTCTTCCTATACATGCCTTTACGAAAACTTTTACATTTTCGAGGATTTGCTTTTGTCCCCGAAAATCTTTAAAACTTAAAGGCCTTAATTGGTTATTAAATTCTTTATCTTCCTTAGGCTCCTGACCTTCCTGAATTTTGAATGATTCCATTGTTATGAGGATTACAATTGTAACTGATTCGAAATTTCCAGCATCCTTTGGATAGGTTTTTCTGCCTGTTTTCTTAATCCTTCATCCATGATGATTTCCGGCTGTTCATATTGTAATGTCAGATATATCTTTTTCAAAGTAATCAATTTCATAAAATTGCAATCACTGCAGCCACAGGTAACATCTTTAGGTGGTGCAGCAATGAATCTTTTTTCAGGATTTGCTTTCTTCATTTGATGTATAATTCCCGATTCTGTAGCAACAATGTAGGTATGGCTTTCATCCGCTATCGTGTATTTCAACAAAGATGACGTAGATCCGATATGGTCTGCCACTATTCTTACAGGTCGCTCACATTCAGGATGGGCAATAATTTTTGCTTCCGGGTGTTCTGATTTTATCTGCAGTATTCTTTCCAATGAAAATTCTTCATGCACATGACATGCTCCCTCCCATATAATCATATCACGATTTGTCTGTGTTTTGATATAGTTTCCCAAATTTTTGTCAGGGGCAAATATGATCTTCTCATCTTCCGGTAAAAAATCAACAATTTCCTTTGCATTCGAGGACGTACAAATGATATCGCTTAAAGCTTTTATTTCTGCCGTCGTATTAACATAACTTATTACCGTGTGATCCGGGTATTTTTTTACAAAATTTGCGAATTTATCAGGTGGACAGGAATCTGCCAGCGAGCATCCAGCATTTAGATCAGGTATTAATACTTTTCTTTCCGGCGAAATAATTTTGGCAGTCTCAGCCATAAAATGCACCCCTGCAAATAATATCACATCCGCATTGGTTTTTTCTGCTTCTTGTGCGAGTTTTAAACTATCCCCAACAAAATCGGCAATATCCTGGATTTCATCCTCCTGATAATAATGAGCCAGTATAACGACATTTTTCTCTTCACGCAATCTTTTAATAGCGGTTTTAATATCAAAATCATCCGGAATGGAATCATCAATATATCCTTTTTCATATAATTCCATAGCACAGGCTAAAGTTGTGCCGGCAGTAATAGT
>CAYFUP010000141.1:0-8217 GCA_964346235.1 uncultured Bacteroidales bacterium
TCCTTCAGGTTGAGTACCCAATACAATGCCCAGAAAACAGAACTTCCAATAGCCAGGGCAATGCCGGCCGGACTGGAAAACTCAAAATCAAACAACCTTCCTTCGGACGAAATAAAATAAACCCCGGTGAAGCTGATGAACAAAGCAGCAATGCTGATAACTGACAATTTTCTTCTAAATAATATGGCCATAAATATAACCAAAACAATTGGCCATATGAAATTCAGCGGCTGGGCGACCTGTGCCGGCAATAAGGAATAGGCTTTGAACAGCACCAGGTAATACACAAAAGGATTAAGCAATCCCAGTAAAGCGGAAGAAAAGTAATCCTTAAGACTTAAGTCCTTCAGCATTGCCAGTTTATTGGATAATAATATAAAGATAAAAAGCAAAAAAAGGCTGGTCAGGGTGGCAATGGCCAGTACGGGAATCAGATGAAGTTCAGATAAAGCAAGCTTGAAGGCTGATGCAGCGGTGGACCAAAACAGTATGGCCAGCGCAGCCAGAAAATATGCCTTTCTATTGTCTTTAATGGTATTCAGGGCAACCAATTATGGGTTCTTATTAAATACAAATATAATCAGCTTATCAAAAAAGGAAAGAAAACCGGAACATTATAAAATGCTTCAGCCATGGATTTTTTCTAATGGAGCAATAGCTGGTTCAACATGAACCCAAAATCAAGTTTCAAAAATCACGACCATGTTGGTTTTCAGACAATCATATCAAAACCGGTGTACGGCGCCAGCACCTCAGGTACTTTAATCCCCTCCCCTGTTTGATTGTTTTCAAGCAATGCCGCCACAATCCTGGGCAATGCCAGTGCACTGCCGTTCAAGGTATGGGCCAGCATGGAACGTTTGCCCCCTTCTTCCTTAAACCTGAGCTTTAACCGGTTGGCCTGGTATGCTTCAAAATTTGAAATGGAGCTTACTTCCAACCATTTCTGCTGGCCAGCTGAAAAAACTTCCACATCATAAGTCAAGGCCGAGGTAAATCCCAGATCAGCCCCGCAAAGCTTCATGATCCGGTATGGCAGTCCCAGCTTTTGAACCAATCCTTCCACGTGATTCACCATTTCTTCCAGGGTCTTGTAAGACTTATCCGGATGTTGAATCTGAACAATCTCGACTTTATCAAACTGATGAAGCCGGTTCAGTCCCCTGACATCCTTTCCGTAGGAACCCGCCTCCCTGCGGAAACAAGGAGTATAGGCCACATTCCTGATGGGAAAATCTGAAGTCTTCAGTATTTCATCCCGGTATATGTTGGTCACCGGCACTTCAGCCGTAGGAATCAAATATAAATTATCTGTATTAATACAATACATCTGGCCTTCTTTATCCGGCAACTGTCCCGTAGCAAATCCTGAATCCTCATTCACCACCAGGGGAGGAATGACTTCTTCATAACCTGCATCCAGGGCAGCATCAAGAAAATAGTTGATAAGCGCCCGCTGAAGCTTGGCGCCTTTTCCCTTATATACCGGAAAACCGGCTCCGGTGAGCTTGTTTCCCAGGGCAAAATCAATCAGTTCATATTTACCGGCCAACTCCCAATGAGGAAGCGCATCTTTAAATAATTCCGTTATCAATCCGCCATTTCTTATTTCAACATTGTCTTCTTCTGATTTGCCGGCAGGCACACTTTCATGTGGAATATTCGGAATATTCGGAAGCAAATCATTGATTTGTTGCTGTATCTCCGGCAACGCAGCATGCAATTTTTTGATCTCTTCCTTTAGATTGGCTGTTTTTGTTTTAGCTTTTTCGGCTTCTTCGGTCTTGCCTGCTTTAAAATGCTGACCAATTTCTCTGGAAACCGAATTCATCCGGGCCTGCATATCATCAAGGTTTTTTTGTATGGTTTTCCGTTCATCATCAAGTGCTATGATTTTATCCAATAGCTGTTCATCCGTAAAACCTTTGATGATTAATTTGTTTAAAACCCCGTTTTTGTTTTCGCGGATTGTATTTACCTGGAGCATACGATGTTTTTTTGATAAAAATAAAAAATCTCCTGAATTCTTTCGCCATTAATTATGCAAAGTTTCAGGAGACCCAGCGTTAAAAATGAATTTATTTCTTTAATGTTTGCGGCAAGGAAATGTTCAGTTCTACCGGTTAATCGGAGACCGGCTCGATGGAAACATATGACTTGTTATCTTTCTTTTTCCTGAACGCAACAATGCCATCTGATAAAGCAAACAAAGTATCGTCTTTTCCTTTCCCTACATTATTACCAGGAAAATGTTTGGTGCCGCGTTGCCGAACCAGAATGTTTCCGGCCTTGGCATACTGTCCGCCAAATAACTTCACACCCAATCGTTTGCTTTCTGATTCCCTGCCGTTTCTTGAACTTCCAGCTCCTTTTTTATGTGCCATAATCGTTTAGTTTTTTAAAATATCACTGTTGATTTATCTATTTTGCTCATAATTCATTATAAAACCATCTCTTCTATATACCGGACATCAAATCCTTTATTATTATCTATGTCCCACATTATATTCTAAATGTAATCTTTAGCGCGACTCAGGAAACAATATCCTGGATTTGAATTTCCGTTAAATGCTGCCGGTGTCCGGTTCTTTTCTGGTATCCTTTCCTGCGTTTTTTCTTAAAGACCTGTATTTTGTCTCCCTTAAGATGTGAAACCACCTTGGCAGTCACTTTGGCATCATCAATGACAGGCTTTCCCACCTTTACATTTTCTTCCTGATGAACCAGTAATACTTTTTCAAACTCAACATCAGCCCCTTCTTCAGCCTTTAAACGATTCACAAAAAGCTTTTGATCTTTCTCAACCTTGAACTGATGGCCGTCTATATCAACAATTGCATACATTGTAATTATTTTTTCAAATTATTTAATCATTAGGGAATGCAAAAGTATAAAATCTTTCATTGAATATCAAAAAAATTAAATGAAACCGATGAATTGTTTGTTAGTTCCTTTAATTAAGTGAATAAATTTTTAAAATACAAATTCGATTTTATATCTTTAAGGGTTAAATAAAAAATCTGGACGTTAAAAAGGAAATCATTCTCTGAAGATCAAAATGTCAATATGATTTAATTATATTTGTAAGCCTTTACGAGAAAATGCTTATAAATATATATCATAGATTAAGGATAATATGAAGAAAATAAAACTCAACGTATTAGGCATCTCATATAGTCAAACCCAGTCAGGGGCTTATGCATTGGTGTTAAATGAAGAAGACGGTGAAAGAAGGATTCCCATCATAATAGGTGGGTTTGAAGCCCAGTCCATTGCCATTCAGTTGGAAGGGTTAAAGCCACCCAGGCCATTGACCCACGATTTATTTAAAAACTTCGCAGACGTATTTAATATAAAGTTAAAAGAAATCAATATATACAAGCTGGAAGAGGGTGTATTTTACTCCGATCTGATTTGCCTCAAAGATGATAAGGAAATAAAGATAGATGCCAGGACTTCAGATGCGATTGCGCTGGCGCTCAGGTTTAAATGTCCCATTTATACCACAGAAGAAATTTTGTCAAAATCCGGCATCATTGTGGAAATTGATTTTGACAAAGGAAAAAAAGAAGATCCCCAAAAAAAACCAACATTTTCCACAGGAGTTTCAGAAGCCACCAAAAATGAAGAACTTCAGGAACTAACTTATGAAGAACTGGAAGAATTGCTTCAGGATGCCATACAAAACGAAAATTATGAAAAGGCCTCGGAAATCAGGGATGAGCTGAATAAAAGAAAGGGAACCAAAGACAATTAACCATTACGGATGGCTAAAAAGATTCGAGTTTTACTGCTAACGTTCTTTTTAATTATTGGAAATTTTAGTATTTTCTCAACAGCGTCTTTTTGGATAACAGACAACCCTCATTCTTATTCTTATCATACCAGGCAAAACAATAATAGGGCTGACTCCGATTATAGACATAGTCAGGATACCGTTGCTTCTGCCTCTGATCATGACCATGCGCAGGAACACGATGTTTCCCATCATAAAAATTCTAAAGGAAAACCTTTTTCTGCGCATGACCATGATATGGGTCATTCTGCTTCTGCGCATGACCATGACACGGAGAACGCAACTTATGCGCATGATCAATACACGGAGGAATCTTCTTCTGCACATGACCATGACAAGGGTCATCCTCCTTCTGCCTCCCACCAACAACGCTCAGACGAACCGGAATTTATCAGACTCCCTGATACCATCAACGGTGATCCCGAAGCCATGGATAACCTTCTTGTTACTGATAAAAAAGAAAAAGGAGGCTTCAGCTTTCTGACTTTTATCCGTGGATTAATCGGAATAGCCGGACTGGTGTTGATTGCTTTTTTATTGAGCACTGACCACAAGGCCATCAAATGGCGGGTGGTTTTTACCGGACTGCTCATACAAATTGTTCTTGCCATCGGTGTTTTGCAGGTTCCATTTGTGAAAAACTTTTTTGAATTTTTCGGAAACCTGTTTATACTGATGCTTGACTTTACCAAGGAAGGTACCGAATTCCTGTTCGGGGACCTGGTGAACACAAAAAAATTCGGTTACATCTTTGCTTTCCAGGTATTACCCACCATTATATTCTTTGGTGCCCTGACCAGTATTTTGTTTTACCTGGGAATTATACAAAAAATTGTTTACGGAATGGCATGGTTGCTTACCAAAGCCTTCAAACTATCTGGTGCTGAAAGTTTATCCGTGACCGGAAATATATTTCTGGGACAGATGGAAGCGCCATTGCTTGTGAAAGAATATATCCCGAAAATGACCCGTTCGGAAATTTTTCTGGTCATGACCGGTGGATTATCCACATTGGCAGGAGGTGTGCTGGCAGCTTATATTGGTTTTCTTGGCGGTGGAGACCCGGTGCAGCGCCTGCTTTTTGCCAAGCATCTGATCGCCGCATCAGTCATGGCCGCCCCCGGAGCCGTGGTGATTTCAAAAATAATGGTGCCCCAGAAGCAAACCATTCAGGAAGAAGTTCACATCACCAGGGACGAGACAGGTCAGAATTTGATAGATGCCATCTCCAGGGGAACCATGCAGGGAATCAACATAGCCGCCAGGGTAGCAGGAATGCTGATCGTTTTTATTGCCCTCATTGCATTGCTGAATTTTGTCTTGAATAAAATCGGACAATGGACGGATATCAATGCATTCGTAAATGATGTATCTAACGGAAGGTATGAGCAGTTGTCCCTTCAATTCATGCTGGGATATATTTTTTCCCCCGTCATGTGGTTGATAGGCATGAATGCCAGTGACATTGCCCTGGCCGGAACTTTGCTCGGGGAAAAAATCATCATGACGGAATTTATAGGATATATTAGATTGTCCGAATTAAAGTCCATGGGCGCATTTGCCAGCTCAAGGTCCATCATTATGTCCACCTACATGCTCAGCGGTTTTGCTAATTTTGCATCGGTGGGTATGCTTGTCGGGGGACTGGGATCCATTGCGCCTAATCAGCAATTGCAGTTATCGAAATTTGGTATCAGGGCTTTGATAGCCGGCTCCCTTGCATCACTAATGTCGGCCACTATAGTAGGTTTGATTTTGAATTAATAAATAACATGAACCCCTCATCAGCTATCGCTTACAAAATGACATGAAACGAGCTTGCGAGCTCGTCGAAGGCAAATAAACCATGAGGGCTCCATGTGGTTTAAAATACATAAGCTGGTTTTAAAATTGATGATATATTTGAAAAACAATAGTTAAATTTAATATGTATCTCACATGAACCCTTTAAAAAACATAAGCCTGATAAAAATCCTGAAACCCCTAAGAAGTTTATTATTTGCCATCTTTCTGCTTGGACTGTCCTACTATTCATCAGGGCAAACTGATGTGGCCCCGGATGAAGATTTTCTCATCACCATTTCCACGCCTTATGGAGACATGAAAGCCTTGCTGTTCGAAGATACCCCAATGCATAAGGAAAACTTTATTGCCCTTGGTAAAGCCGGGGTGTATGACGGGGTGACTTTCCACCGGGTTATTGACCGCTTCATGATTCAGACCGGTGATCCCAAAACCAGGAAAAAACCTTTGACTGAAAAACAGCGAGCCCTGATTCCGGAGATGATTCCTGCTGAAATCAACCCGGAACACAGTCATGTGTATGGCGCAATAGGTGCCGCCAGAAGGGGCAACAATGTCAATCCATACAAAAACTCAAGTCCGACCCAGTTTTATATCATTGAAAATCACAACGGGGCACCGCATCTCGACGGGGAATACACCGTATTCGGACAGGTAATGAGCGGTTTGCAGGTCATCGACTCCGTTGCAACCCTGGTAACCGGAGAAAATGACAAGCCCTTAAAAAACATTCGAATAAAAGTATTTGTTGATGTTGTAAAGAAAAGCGAGGTAGAAAAATTTTATTATTTTCAATATTAACTGTTTTATTATGATGAACCATCTTGCTTTATCATTATGAGTCTTGCGCTGTTTTATCATTGTAAACCATAAACTCAGATGGTGGGGAGCCATCATGCCATAAAAATCATGATTTTATCAATAAAAGATATCTGACATGCAACAGTATTTACAATTGTTAGACCATGTCCTTCAAAACGGACAAAAGAAAGAAGACAGAACCGGAACCGGTACCATCAGCACTTTTGGCTATCAAATGCGGTTTAATCTCCGGGAGGGTTTTCCTGTACTCACCACCAAAAAATTGCATTTAAAATCCATTATTTATGAATTGTTATGGTTCCTGAGAGGAGACACGAACACCCGCTATCTAAAGGATCATGGCGTTAAAATATGGGATGAATGGGCTGATGAAAACGGTGAACTGGGTAAAATTTATGGATATCAATGGAGAAGCTGGACAGCCAGGGGGAATAAAACCATCGACCAGATATCGGATGTCATTAACTCCATAAAAAACAAACCCCATTCCAGGAGGCACATAGTCAGCGCATGGAACGCAGGCGATCTGGATGAAATGGCCCTTCCACCATGTCATATTCTGTTCCAGTTTTATGTAAACAACGGTGCTTTGTCATGTCAGCTCTATCAAAGAAGTGCAGATATTTTTCTAGGAGTACCTTTCAATATAGCCTCCTATTCGCTGCTGACCATGATGGTTGCACAAGCCACGGATTTAAAACCTGGTGAATTTGTACATACCTTGGGTGATGCACATATCTACCTGAATCACATTGAGCAATCAAAATTGCAGCTAACCAGGGAGCCCAGGCCATTGCCTACCATGAAAATAAATCCGGAAAGGAAAAACATATTCGATTTTGAATATGAAGATTTTAAGCTGGAGGGATATGATCCACATCCGCATATAAAAGCAGAAATTTCAGTTTAGAGAGTTTTTAGCCAGTTTCAATTAAAAATCAAATGCCATGCCGCTATCGTTAATTGCAGCCGTTGCCAACAATCATGTAATCGGAAAAAACAACCGGATGATATGGCATATGCCCAATGATTTGAAATTCTTTAAAGAAACGACGATTGGGCATCATGTTATCATGGGCAGGAAAAACTATGAAGCGGAAGGAAAACCCCTGCCTAAACGAACCAATATCATTATTACAAGGCAAAAGGACTATCGTGCAGCTGGTTGCATAGTGGTTCATTCCCTTGATGCAGCATTGGAATTAGCCAAAGATGATGATGAACCATTTATCATTGGTGGTGCTGAAATTTATAAACTTGCCCTTCCATTGCTCACCAAGATGTATATTACCCGCATATATGGAGACTTCGAAGGGGATACGTTTTTTCCGGAAATAGACTACAGTCAGTGGAAAAAAATCATGGAAGACCCGCATGATGCTGATGAAAGAAATCCTTATCCCTATACCTTTTTTATTTACATGCGAAAGGATTGATTCCGGTTCAGTTTATCATAAATCTTATAGCAATCTTATAGTAATCTTAACTCATATGAAACCCTCATATACAGAAATATACAACAAGAACATGAACCGAGTTTACGAGCTCACCGAAGGCAATAAAAACATGGGGGTTCCAAGGTATTAGTATTACTAAAGTGATTTTTAAACAATTACAACTATATGAAAAACAAATGTTTAAATAAATTAGATTCTCTTGAAAACATGAAGGTTGCTTTTCACTAACATCAGGAGAATGCTGCAAGATTGATTATTTCTAAAAGCACCAACAAGAAGGTAATGTAAATCAGTGCTTATATGGACTATGTATGTATGAACTGGGCTTGTATGGACTTT
>CAYFUP010000142.1:0-8131 GCA_964346235.1 uncultured Bacteroidales bacterium
TATTCGTAAATGACTGGTGCTTAAGGTGAGCATAACGCAGTTATTGACGTTTTCTTAGAACCACTAATTAAACCATTGTTCTTAAAAGTGTTAAATGTGTTTTATAAGCTCATAGTAATTTTTACTATTGTTAAAAAAAATGAATGTAGCTTGGCCTTACTTTAACAATCTAGCCACGCTACAAGCGTTGCATCATTCCACGTTTGCCCATGTAATCAATCCTGGCATAATGTTTTTCCATTTTTTATGGGATGGGGTTACGCGAACGGTGAATCCATACCGGCCTGAAGCGGTGCATTCAATTTCCCTGATAAACTGATAAATACCATTTTCCCGCTTTTGCTCCAGTTTCATCGGTTCAATGGTGGATTGGAGGACCGTGTTCAGGGGACTGACTTTTCCGTAATATACCTCTACATCTAAATCATCCGTGGAAATATCATCCAGAAAGACTTCCGCGGTAATTTTTAGTTTTTCCCCGACATGGAGCTCGCCCAAATCTTTGTTTGCGTGAATTTTTTCTATCCTGATTTTTTGCCAGTTCTTTTTTAAATTTTTTAGCTGACTGGTGTCTTTTTTACATTGTTCAAAATGATTTTTTACCAGTAAGATGCTGTTATCATGCGCGGGCTGATAGCCGAAGTCATGATACTCCTTAACCATCCTGTGGCTGGAAAAGTAGGAAAGGATGGTTTTTATGGATTCTTTCATCATGTTTACCCATTCAATGGGAATGTTCCCGTTTTTCTTCTCATAATACATCGGAATGATTTCATTTTCCAGGGTGTTGTAAAGGTATTGTGATTCTATATAATCCTGGTATTCCAGATCATCATATGTTTCCCCTGCACCAATAGACCAGCCGTTTTTTTCATTATAAGCCTCTGCCCACCATCCATCAAGGACACTGAAATTGATGACCCCATTTAAGGCGGCTTTCATGCCGGAAGTTCCGCTTGCTTCCCTGGGCCTTCTGGGATTATTCAGCCAGATGTCCACCCCCTGAAGCATTTTTTTGGCAATGGATATTTCATAGTTTTCAAGAAATACAATATGATTATGAAGGGATTCATCTTTTGTCAGTTCATACAACTGTTGCATCAGTTTTTTACCCCCTTCATCCGCAGGGTGAGCTTTTCCGGAGAATAATATCTGAACCGGATAATCCGGGTTGGTCAGTATCTTTTTAAAACGTTCTATATCCTTTAAGACAAGGGTAGCACGCTTGTATGTGGCAAAACGGCGGGCAAAGGCAATGGTCAGAGTGTTCTGGTTCAGGACTTTGTCGGCCCGCTTTATTTCAAAGTCTGTAGCGTTTTTACGAATTAATGATTTTCGGATGTGTTCCCTGACTCCTGCAATTAACCTGGAACGGGCTACTTCATGGGCTTGCCATAATTCCTCAGGCAATATCCCATCGATGATGTTGATTTGTTCCTTATTCAGTAATCCTTTGTCCCAACCCTTGCCGATGTATCTTTCCATCAGAAGGGCTATTTCATCCGATACCCAGGTCGGAAGATGAACCCCATTGGTAATATGATCAATGGGTATTTCTTCGATCGGATGGCTGGGCCATAAATGCTCCCACATATCCCTGGATACTTCTCCATGCAATTTACTTACTCCGTTGGAATAATTTGCTCCCCTTAATGCAAACACGGTGAGCGAAAGCTCTGTTTTACTGTCATCCCGTTCATTTGCAGCGGGTAACTGAGCCAGTGAGAAAACATCTTCACTGCTGAAATGATATTGGTGCATGACCGAGTCAAGATGAGGCTTCAATAAATCCAGCTTAAAAGATTCATGGCCTGCCGGCACCGGAGTGTGGGTAGTAAATACCTTGGTGTTGGAAGCCATATAGAGCGCTTCATCAAAACTTAACTGATCATTTTGCATGTAATCATTAAGCCGGGCAATGTTTAGAAACGCTGCATGTCCCTCGTTAATATGATAAACTTTTGGATCCATGCCCATTTCTTTGATGGCTGAAAATCCGCCTACCCCCAATAAGAGTTCCTGTCTTAAACGCATCTCCCTGTTTCCTCCATAAAGCCTGGAGGTAATATCACGATGCTTTGGATTGTTTTCCGGGATGTTGGTATCCAACAAATACAGCCGCGTGGAACCTATATCCATTCGCCACACAATGGCTTTGGCAATACCATCCGGTAAATTCAGCTGGATGACAAATTCGTTACCATCCTTGTTTTTCGCTTTTTTTAAGGGAAGGTAATCAATTTCATTCGCTTTATATGTTTCTTCCTGCCATCCGTCATTGTTAAGTTTTTGGGTAAAATACCCTTCCCGGTAATACAGTCCGACGCCAATGAGGTCAAATTCAAAATCAGAGGCGGTCTTTAAATGATCACCAGCAAGAATTCCCAGTCCCCCGGAATATGTCTTAATGCTCTCATGCAATCCATATTCCAAAGAAAAATAAACGACACAGTTTCCTTCCCGGCAGTTTTTCATGGATTTTTTTACTTCCAGCTCAAAATCATTTTTCACATCTCTGAGGTGTTTTAGGAAACCATTATCGCATGATAAATCTTCCAGTCTTTTCTGGGGAACGTTGGAAAGCATGGCAATCGGGTTCCTTTCATGTTCTTCCCATTTAGCCGGATCAATTCTTCTGAAGAGATTCTTCGCATTTGAATTCCACGACCACCATAGGTTCATGGAGAGCTCTTCAAGGAATTTAATATTTTTCGGAATTTTTGGAGATACGGTGAAGAATCTTAAGTTGTTCATATAATTTACTATATATTGTTAGTCAGATGGTTGAATTAGATTAAAAACACAATCAATGGCCTTACTTCAGAAACATTTTAAAAAGGCTTTTTGTTGATGGGATTGTCAGCAATTGCCTTATTAAAATTATAAAACATATTGCCCGGCGCATAAACGTGTAAAACTTTTTGACATGCATCCGGCATTTAAAGATGAAAAATCTGGTGAGCAAGATTTGATCAAAATGCAAAGCATAAGCCGGTTTGATTAATCATACCCTTACAACGCTGTTGAGTGTCCCCATTGAATTGGGAACCCAGTCACGATTAAGATCGATGCTCCAGTTACCGTTGATGATAAACTTATATTGGTACTCCCCTTTATCAAGCATGATGGATGTTGAAAACAAACCAGGACCATCCTGCTCCTTCAGCTTTCTTGTCTTTTCATCCCAATTATTGAAGTCACCTGCTACGTATACTTCGCTGCCAGGTTCTGCTTTGACTTCAAATTTTATTCTTTTTTTTCCTTTATTGCCTGTTTTATTCATTTTGGTATGTTTTTATTTGTGATTATAAGCTGCATTTAATACGTTTAAAAACAATGGTTTATATCTTTATAATGCATGTGAGAAAACGCAATTAATAAAAAATAAATGGCAAAAATAAATGAAATTATCATGTGATGCGTTATTCTTTTGTTAAAACTATTTTAATAAATTGATATATTGATAAACACGGTAAAACTCCGTGATTCCCCAAGCCTGCGCATAACATCCTTTTTGGGTGTGTGGAAAATTTCCATCGGTTATTTCTGGAATCTGACGAATGCAACCTTCATTCAGAAGTTTAAAGGAGGAAGCCAGGATGTCTTTGCCATTATGAAACGCATTTTTGCCATAAACCTTTGCAAGGGCTTCGACATAAGATGGAAACGGCCATGTCCATGCTGTACCATTGTGATAAGCCGGTTTTCTTGAAGCATCTTCATCACCGGTATATTCTCCCTGGTATGGGTTCTCAGGATCCAGCGAAGATGGGGATACTCCCGGAATATTAAGTGTAAACTGGTATTTGAGATCAGCCAGGCTCCGGATAGCTCCAGGTGCAATCAATGATTCACAGGCCAGCAGCATATCCCTGCACAAGCCGGTATCGGTGATGACATCCAGGGTGATGATGAAAAGCTGGTTGGGGCGCAGGTGATCATCTTTTTCAGCCTTTTTTGCCGGCACATATTTTTTCGAATGCAGACAATCTGATAAATACCTTCCCCTGCCGTCGAATGAATAAATGTCTGACTTGCTTGCGATAAAATACTGGATGATGGACTTTTTAATGTTTTTCTTTAGATTCATCCACTGCTTTTCTTCCGGAAATAATTCAGAAAGTAAATCTATGGCATAATGCCACAGTGCCTGAATCTCTATCGGATAGCCTTGTCTCGGAGTACAGGCCGGATAATTGGTATCCATCCATGTAAAATGTGCAGGACTGAAGATCAGAGATGACTCAGGGTCCATTTTAATTCCGTTTGTTGTACCTGCCATATAATGCGTAGCAATGGATTTCAGAATCATTTTCAGGCTTCTCGAGCCGCATTGTTCTTCATAAAAAGCTTCCGATTCCACAGCGGCCAGTTCTCTGGAAGCTACAAACAACCATAAAGGGGCATCAGAAGTATCCCTGTTGGAAATGTCTTCCCCGTGGATGATATTGGGAATGGTTCCGTTTTCTTCGTAAGTAGCAAATTCTTTAATGATCGATTTGGAGGAAGAGAGAAAGCCTGCGCTGATGATCCCTCTTAAAGAAATCAAAGTATCCCTTCCCCAGTCAATAAACCATGGATAGCCAGCAATTACCGATTTATTCAGATTCCGGCTTACGATAAATTGATCCATTGATTTTTTTAACAGGTTTTCAATGGCCGATTCATGGGTTTCACGAGGACTTGTTTGAGGTTTTTCATCTCCCTCAGAATCTGAAGCATTGGATACTAACTTCTCATTTTTGACAGAAACTGAATCATCCGGCTTTCCAATAGGGAAACGGCCAGGATCTCCGGATGAGAAGTCATCTAAACCTTCGTATGCGGTCATTTGAACCGTTTGTCCCTGGTGTAAAAAACATTTGAAATATCCGGGACTAAACAAATCACCATGCTTATTCATGCCCCTTTCTTTATCGATGGGATAGTGAATCATGTATAGCCATTCATCTTCCCTGATGAATGTCCCTTTATCTGAGGCAAGGGACAAGGATTTTCCATTGTCATTAAAACTGAATCCTTTTTCTTTCTCTGATATACAGGAAGGCCAGTATTTTTCCGGACCTGTGTAAGCTTTTGTCACCTCATGAAAATTCCGGCTTTCCAAATCCGGTCGGATGATGATTTTGACAGGTGTATTGTCGTTTGGCTCATCTTCAAATTGTTCATGATTCCGGATGATTTTAATGTGTAATTTATTCTCCCGTTCATCCAGCCGAACTGAAATGTTCAACGGTATAAAGCAACCACCTCCGGCCGGTATCTTGAAGCTGTAGCTTACTGCATTTTTGCTGTGGAAAAAGACTTTCTGGTATTCGGCATTTATTTCTTTGGAAAATCCTTTATAGACTGACCATCCCCTTATCCTTCTCAACATAATGTGTTTATCCCCAGGCAATGTTACATTCAGATTGGCAGCAAGGAGCGCATCATATTTACTCAACAGCTCACCAAACTTGCCTCTCAATAGTGAGTAGCCAGAGAGGTGGTTGGTCATCAAAGCAGAAAGCAGTTTTTCCTGATGGATTTCCTGATAGGAATATTTTAGTTGGATGTGGTTTAAGGATTGAGCATCTGACAAAAAAAGATTTCCTGTTTGTTTTATGGTGTTTTTACCATCGTAAAGCTCAATGTATAACAGGTAGTTGGAGAAATGTTCATCAAATGTACCGGGATTAATGATGGCCACGTAGTGGTTTTCTTTTATATAAAATCCCTCTCCGTTTTCTATGATTTTATTTCCGCATATGATCCTGAATCTAAAAAAATGAGGAACAAAAACCAGGACAGGTGTCCCTGAAGGAACAACCACATGCCTTTTCAGGTCTGAAGGGTATCGCCAAAGAATCACAGCGGGTCTGTTTTGGTTGTTTTGATAAAAGAAATGTACCGGATGATTTTTGAAATCATTGACCTGTTTCCGGATGATTTGTTCATTTATATCAAGCTGATAATATTTTAGATATTTGATTACCTGCAGTTTTATCATTTTTTCTGACTTCAGGTTGCTGATTCTTTGATTGATATCATGGTCATATGTTTGCTCAGAAAAGGATGTATTACTGAACGCCAACACCTGGTAGGGTTCCAGGCTTAGCTCATAGTGGTTATCTTTTAAAAGGAATTGATGCTTGTTTTGAGTTAAAATGTCCGTATGATTATCCGGAATACCATTTGGTATGGTCTTGTCGATAAACACTTTGTTTGATTTGGGGGTCAGGTTGGCCGCTACCAATAACAAATGATTTTTGTCTGCAGATTCACGTAAATAGGCAATGCTGTTGAAATGGCTCACATGCATTTTTTTCAAAGAGGTGCCAGGCAAAAAAGTTGGGTGAATCTTTAAAATATTGTTTAGCTTTTTAAGATAATCCACCATATTGATCTTTGCTCCCCAACCAACAGAAGTGAGCCGGTGTACATCAATCTTTTCCGCTGCGAACCATTCAACACCGCAGGTTATTCCAAAAGTTCCTGTATCGGACAATAAAGCCAAAAGTCCGTTTCTGAGCATTGAGAATTCATTCGAAGTAGCTGCAAGTCTCTTATTATCATGAGTTTCTGAAAAATTAACCAGGGGTCCTTTTTTGAAAGAGATCCGGTTATACGTATTTATATACCATTCCATTTGTCCCTGGTCAAAATTCTGAAACATCTCTGAATATCCCCAGTTAAAATTAAATTCTGTCAGGAGCGATTCAGTTGTTTCAATATGACCACCCAATCCTTCCAGCAAGAATATGGTAGAAGGAAATTCCTTTCTGACAGCATGGATAATATATTCCCATGCTTGCGAAGGAATCATATATCCAGCGTCGCAACGGAATCCGTCTATTCCTCTTCTGCACCAAAAAAGGAAAACCCGGGCGATATAATTCCATAAACCTTTCTTTGAATAATCGAGCTTGGACAGGTCCTCCCAGGTGACACCCCATGCTCCGGGTGAAACAAACATCCCATTCTCATCTTTTTCAAAATATTCAGGATGATGTATTTGCAGTTGGGAAGCCCAACCCGTATGATCAACCGGTATATCGATGAAGATTCTGGCGTGATGTGCATGGATTTCATCAATTAACGCTTCGAATTGCTCCAAAGGGGTGGTTGTCTCATCAAATTCAGCCAGGGCAGGGTCCACATTCATAAAATCCAGGGAAGCATAAGGACTTCCATAAATGCCCATGCGGGCATAGGTGGTCGGGACAGGATGAACAGGGAGGAGCATGATAACATCAAATCCCAGTGTTTCTATTATATAGTGAACTTTTTCCTTCAGATTTCTGAAGGTTCCGGATCTAGGTATAATATTAAAATGATCACCCCCTGCTTCAGCAAGACTGCTGGTTTTATTCTTTATCTCATTCAGGCTCTCTTCCCGGATAAAAAGCCGCACAAATGCCGTATAAATTGAGTTTCCAATGAATGAGTTTACCGGCTCAACCTTAATATGTAAATTATCCCCTTCCGGCCAAAGAGGTTCAGGATTTCCCTGCTCCAGAAAAAATGCTTTTGCTTCAAAATATCCAATGGTATATAAAGGAATATCAAGTTCAAAGGTGGTTTCATTTTTTCTTTTCATGGAAAAATCACCCCATTCCTGGAATTTCCGGGGAATATCTTTATCTGCTTTGTCGATGATTTCTTGTTTCTTGACATTCGGCTGATATAGATCAGTTCTGATGTATGCCTGACCAGCAATGTTTTTTGATATGTTCAGTGTGATTTTTAGAAAATCTCCTTCGTGAAAAATCAGGTAGCGGCCGGGCTCAGGATGATGTATTAATTGTAATGACATGGATAAATCTTTAATTGATGAGTCTGCAAATTAAACATTTTCAGGTTTATTGATAAAAAATAATTAACAATGATGCGTGGTTATATGTTGGTTTTATAGCCAAAGCGTTACCATAAGAATATAGTATATTGTGCATAGGGCATTATTTGCTGTCAGTTCAGGCACAAAAAACGAAATAATTTCATAATGATTATTCAATATAAAGCTAATTTTTATCTTTTTTTTTTGTTGGTTGAAAATGAGTGAAATATAAGAATGCTTTTTTAAAATAAGGGCCAAACAGGGAGAAAAAAAAGATCAATTTCTTGAATTAAATAAATATTGTATTAATTATGT
>CAYFUP010000143.1:0-8097 GCA_964346235.1 uncultured Bacteroidales bacterium
TATTTGGCTCCGGCGAGCTCGCAAGCTCGGTTCATGTCTTTTTTGAGCATTTTAGTACACAGTATATCAGTTAGATATACGCACAACACAGAATAACTCACAAAAAAGTTACATGTAAGAGAAAGCAGCTTCATGTTCTATTACAATCATTTATTATAAATGGTTCATCTGTGATAAATTTTAATTTAAACCATTGAATTTCAATTTTAGGATAAATTTTATAACCAACTTTCATGTTTCAAACCGTATGTAGCCCTCATGGATATTCGCCTTCGGCGAGCTCGCAAGCACGGTTCATCTCCTTGTTGTAAACAGGCGTTGATGAGGGGTTCAAATATAGCCCTGAATCATGGGCTAAAGTTCCCTAGGTAGTGGTTAAATATATCAGCGGGTTAAAATTCTTTCGTAAACGATATGAGTCAAAACATCTTGCTGCAAGGAGCCTGCCATTAATATTTAATGACGAAATGCTGTTTGGCAGCGCTTTTTTGGGTAAAAACAATTCCCAGTCTGAACAGGTCTATGGTAAAGGTAAATTCCGGAATCGCGCAAATTTCTTTCCATGCGGCAAGCATTTCTGAAGACCAGTGAATATCATCGATAATAATGATGGAAGGCTTGTCCACATGCTTTCTTATTAATTCACAATATTCCAGGGTGGCCTCTTTTTGATGATTACCGTCGATGAAAACCATCAGATGCTCTTTCTTATTTTTGAACAAAGATTCAATCACTTCGCTAAATTCGTTGTGGAGAATATGAATGCGGTTATCCGGCAAGGCGGTGCTTATGATTGAACCTGCCACCTGATAAAGTTGGCGATCTCCTTCAATGGTATTAATTTCAGCGGTCCTGCACCCCAGGGCCAGATATAAAGTGCTGATTCCTAATGAGGTTCCCAATTCAATGATATTTGAAGGCTGATAATATGCCGACATTTTATATAACAACCGGCCGTATTTATGATTGATGCTTTGCTGATGCAAGAGCTTTTTAAGGCTGATGTTATTGCCGGGCCCATATCCTGAACCTGCTCCGAATCCTTCTTTTTTTATCATCTGTTCTTTGTGGGCAATATCTTTTTTTATCCGGTTAATAAGGCCAACATCATGATCATGGTTCTTATTACGCACAAGCACATTGGCAATGAAATTAAAAATAAAAGGAGAGTGTACACCAAAACCCTTCCTGTGTCTGGCGACAAGCAGGTAACGCAAAAAATACAAGGTATGCAACAGGTGTTGATTCATGGGTATTTAATCTATTTCCCAGATTTTATGGCGGCATCTGAAATGAATATTTTGTTTGAATGACCAAAATAAATTATTTTGTGAAAATAAAACAGAAAAAGCATTCATGATCATTTATCAGATTCATGTTGCGGTGACTGAAATGGGATATTCAATACCATGGATCACATACTGAATAAAGACATCAAGTATTTAACCGGCGTGGGGCCTAAGCGGGCTGCATTATTCAATGAAGAATGCCAGATATTTACCTGCAAAGATTTGTTATATTATTTTCCATACCGGTATATAGACCGCACCAGGGTTTATCAAATCAATGAAATAGATCCGGAATTGCCTTATATTCAAATAACTGGCAAGATCATCAGAATGGAAGCGATTGGTCAGAAAAGGAAAAAACGCCTGGTTGCCTCTTTTACAGATGGCACGGGTGTTATTGAATTGGTGTGGTTTCGGGGGATAAGCTGGATGGAAGAAAACCTGAAATCTGGTGTTGAATACCTTGTATTTGGGAAGCCCACGCTGTTTAACCGGAAAATCAATATCGCACACCCTGATATCGAAGAACTGGAGAAAGCCAAAAATGTCCGTTCCGCATTGCAGCCCATGTACAGCACTACAGAAAAGATGAAACGAAACAACCTGAACTCCAGGGCCATTCATAAGTTGTTGATCAACCTGCTTCAGGAACTGGGAGGGAAGATTCCGGAAAAATTGCCGGATTATATGGTGTCACAATATAAATTGATGGCTTTGAACGATGCCCTGAAAATTATTCACTTACCCGATGATGCTGAAATGCTGAAAAAGGCCAGGTTCAGGCTTAAATTTGATGAGTTGTTTTTGGTTCAGCTTATGTTGCTCAAAAATAAAATCTTGCGCGAAGACAGGTTTATAGGCTTCGTATTTAAAAAGGTGGGAAACTATTTTAATACCTTTTATCATAAAAAGTTAAGCTTTGAGCTTACCGGCGCTCAAAAGCGGGTTTTGAAGGAGATTCGGCGTGATCTTGGAAGCGGAAGGCAAATGAACCGTTTACTCCAGGGTGATGTGGGCAGTGGCAAAACCCTGGTTGCCCTTATGTCCATTCTAATTGCCAATGACAATGGCTTTCAGGCTTGTCTGATGGCGCCTACAGA
Source organism: uncultured Bacteroidales bacterium (assembly GCA_964346235.1). Classification (GTDB taxonomy): domain Bacteria; phylum Bacteroidota; class Bacteroidia; order Bacteroidales; family CAYFUP01; genus CAYFUP01. The sequence goes on from CAYFUP010000143.1 coordinate 2,390, forward strand.
GATTCTGGCAACACAGCATCATCAAACCATACAGTCATTTTTACAGGGCATGCATGTGAAGATTTATTTGCTGACCGGTTCTACGCCTAAGTCAGAACGAAATCTCATTCACCAGGAGCTTACCGGCGGGGATGCCAACATATTGATAGGTACACATGCACTGATAGAGGATGAAGTTCAGTTTGGGAACCTCGGATTGGTGATCATCGATGAACAACATCGATTTGGGGTGGCACAGCGGGCGAAACTCTGGAACAAAAATGAGCAACCCCCGCATGTGTTGGTCATGACTGCAACACCCATTCCACGAACCCTGGCGATGACCATATATGGAGATCTCGAAGTATCATTGATTGATGAGCTGCCTCCGGGAAGAAAACCAATTAAAACATATCATTATTTTGATACAAAACGGCTGGCCATGTTCGGTTTTCTGAGAAAGCAAATAGAAAAAGGCCGGCAGGTATATATTGTTTATCCCTTAATCAAGGAATCGGAGAAACTGGACTATAAAAACCTTGAAGATGGCATCGAAAGCATCTCCAGGGCTTTTCCCCCGCCGAAATATGCCATCAGTGTGGTTCATGGAAAAATGAAACCGGAAGAGAAAGAAAAGTCCATGTCCCTTTTTAAGAATGGAGTGACCCATATTATGGTCGCCACCACCGTCATTGAAGTCGGGGTGGATATACCCAATGCAGCCATTATGGTTATAGAAAGTGCGGAAAGATTCGGTTTATCGCAGCTTCATCAGTTAAGGGGCAGGGTTGGCAGGGGCGCTGACCAGTCCTATTGCATTTTGATGACCGGACATAAACTGTCGAACGAAGCCAGACAGCGAATCAGTACCATGGTCAATTCAAATGACGGATTTGAGATTGCGGAATCAGATCTTAAACTAAGGGGTCCCGGCGATATGGAAGGAACGCAACAAAGCGGCATTCCTTTTGATTTTAAAATTGCCAGTCTGGCTCAGGATGGACAGCTGCTGCAGTATGCACGAAACATTGCTCAGGATATCATCCGGGATGATCCGGGGTTGACCGAAGCAAAACATCACAAACTTAACCAACTGGTTTCTAAATCCGGAAACTTAAAATACGACTGGGGGGTGATTAGCTAGTTTCGAGAATTAATTAATATTTAATGCGCTAAGATAAGTATTCAATTTGGAGATAAAAACTTTCAGGTCAACAGGTTTGGCCAGGTAATCATTGCAGCCTGCTTTCAGGCATTTTTCCTTATCTCCTTTCTGGCCCTGGGCAGTTTGAGCAATGATGGGCAAGTCTTTTCTGAATTTTCGGATTTTTTTCACCGCCTCAAAACCGTCCACTTCCGGCATATTTAAATCCATTAAAATCAGATCAACATCTTGTTTTTCAGTAAATTCAATGGCTTCTTTTCCATTCTTTGCCCGGAAAACCTGGGCTTTTGTTTTTTTCAGGGCTTCGACCAGGAGAAAATAATTCAAATCCGTATCTTCTGCTATCAGAATTCTTTTTTTCTGCCAGTCAATCGAGTCCATGAGAACCCTTCGGCTTGGAATGGGGGCTATCTTCAATCCAACCACCAAAACGTCATCCACCTGAAAGTTGCTTCCTCTCCATTCATTAAAGTTTTTCTCCAAAACGGACTTTTGCTCATCAAAACTGTAGCCATGAATTTCCATTAACAGTTTTTTAAACCGCTTCAAAAGAAATTTTCCACCTTTAGACCCGCCAAATTGATCAATATAACCATCGGAAAACATAAATATTACATCGTCTTTTTGCAAATCCAGTTCATGATTGGTAAAAGCAGTCTGATGCTTATCAATACCAATGGGCATCCTGTCCCCTTTAATTTCAGTGATTTCATTGTTTCTGATGAGCAAGAGGGGGTTATTGGCGCCTGCAAACTGTAGCTGGTGGTTTTCAAAATCAATGATGCATAAAGCGATATCCATGCCATCCTTTCTGTCAGTATTATTGGTCTGATGCAATGATTTAATGACATTTTCCCGAAGTTGTCCCAATATTTCATTGGCATTTAAAGAACGGATATGCTTGTTAATGCCTATCTTATTAACAATTTCATTCAGGTATGCGGTACCCAGCATGCTCATGAATGCGCCTGGTACGCCATGACCGGTGCAATCGGCGACAGCGAGTATCGCTACCCCTTCTTTTTCGGTAAACCAGTAAAAATCGCCGCTTACCATATCCCTGGGCTTATGATAGATGAAATGATGGGGGATGACCTGAGATATTTCTTCATCGGGGGGTAAAACAGCACTTTGTATTCTTCTGGCGTATTGAATGCTGCTGGTGATCTTTTTCTTTTGTTTCTCAATTTCTTCTTTTTGCAGGTTTATTTTCTCGGCCCTTTTGGCCAATAATTTATTGGCAGTTTTTTTTTGCCTGAATTGCCAGAAAATGATGCCTGATAAAAAGATAAAAATGACCAATCCGGAACTTAAGAAGACAATGGTTCTTTTTCTTGCTTCCTCCCTGGCTTTGGCCTCTTTAATCGTTAATTCCTGCAATTTCTTTTCCTTGTTTAATAACTCAATCTGTAATTCCTTTTCTTTGGTAATTTTTCTTACCTGCTGCAGGGTATCCTCTTTTTGTTTAAGTGCGGTTTCTTTTTCCAGTGATTCTGCTTTGGCCTGCTTTTTCTCCTGCTCCAGCTTTTCAAATTTCTCTTTTTGCAACTCGTGGTTTAACGGTTTTTTGTTTTTTATTTAGACTAATTCTAAATTACATGACAAACGGTAATATTCATGTGAATTGATTAAAATTGCAAACGGTTTAATTTCCTTTATTTTATTGTGGACAGGAAAAAGAAAATAAGGGCATAGGTTTGAAGAAATTTAATTTCAGATATGCTAAAAAACAATTCTCATGAAATTAAACATTGTTTATTTTTGTTTAAATAATCCTGAATAATTGATGGAATCAGCCAATAAACTTGAGCATAGCGGGATAGTTCAACATACATATCCGGGTTTTGTTACCGTAAAAATCGTTTCTCAATCTGCTTGCCATGCTTGTCATGCAAAAGGGTCATGTACCATGGCGGATGTAAAGGACAAGGAAATTGAAGTACCGGTATCCGGTCACCATTATTGCCGGGGGGATAAGGTCCGGGTCTTGCTTAAAAGAAGTATGGGGTATCAGGCAGTTTTTTTTGCATACTTTTTTCCGTTTCTTATATTTTTGGGAACCATGGTCATTGCCGTTGCTTTATCCGCCGGCGAATTGCTCAGTGGTTTGCTGGCCATGGCCATATTGATACCGTATTATTTGGTTTTGCATCAATTTGATGGAAGCATTAAGAAGAAATTTAGTTTTATAATCGAACAGGAGCAATGATGTTAATAAGTGATGTTGTATTAACCACCATAATTTCATTGACAGCCCTCGGAACAGTAGCTGCCATCATATTATATTATGCATCCCGGAAGTTTAAGGTCTATGAGGATCCAAAAATCAACGAGGTGGAAGAAGCATTGCCGGGTGCCAATTGCGGAGCATGTGGCTTTCCTGGCTGCCGGGGATTTGCTGAAGCCATCGTGAAAGCCGATAACTTTAATGATTTGAATTGTCCGGTCGGAGGGAATGAGACCATGCAGAAGGTTGCTGAAATTCTTGGTCAGGAAATGAATGCCGTGGATGGGCAGGTGGCTGTCGTAAGGTGCAATGGAACAGCCAATCACCGACGCAAGGTGAATGTGTACGATGGGGCTTCTTCTTGTACCATTGCCACCCTCTTGTATGCCGGAGAAACAGATTGTCAGTATGGTTGCCTCGGATTTGGTGATTGTGTCCAGGCATGCGAATTTGATGCCTTGTATATGGACTTAAAATCCGGTTTGCCGGTGGTCACTGATGATAACTGCACAGCATGCAATGCATGCGTGGAGGAATGCCCGAAAGACATTATTGAACTTAGGAAAAAAAACAAAAAAGACCGGAAAATATATGTGTCGTGTATTAACCAGGATAAAGGCCCGGTAGCTAAAAAGGCCTGCGATGTGGCATGCATCGGATGCGGCAAATGCGTAAAAGTCTGTCCCTATGATGCGATCACCCTTGAGAACTACCTGGCTTATATTGATCCTTACAAATGCAAGCTTTGCAGAAAATGTGTTGAGGAATGTCCGACTTCTGCCATTTTAGAAGTGAACTTTCCTCCAAGGAAAAGAAAGAAGGAGGAGGATAAAGCAACAGCTTAGATGCAACGAAGCATGACTGCATATTCATTAAAACACACGGAAATATTTACACAATATAAATGATAAAAAAGCATTTAGCGTGAGCATAAACAATATAAATGATAAATCGATGAAACCGGGAGGGCATAGTGATTAAAACATTTCCAGAAGGCGGTGTGCATGTAGAAGAGAATAAGCTCTCAGCATCAAAACCCATCAAAACGATCCCTTTACCGGAGGTGATAAAGATACCGATATCCCAGCATATTGGTAAGCCTTCAAAACCTTTGGTAAAGAGGGGGGATATGGTGAAAACAGGTCAGCTGATTGCCCGGAGTGAAGGATTTGTATCGGCCAATGTACATGCTACAGTATCAGGAAAAGTGGCGAAGATCGACAAGGTATATGATACATCCGGATACAGGAGGGATGCCATCATCATCAATGTGGAAGGAGATGAGTGGGTGGATACCATTGAAAGAGACGATGGACTGGAAACCGAATTTTCAGCTTCTTCCAAAGAAATTATAGAAAAAGTGTTAGAAGCCGGGATTGTCGGACTGGGCGGCGCTACCTTCCCATCTCATGTGAAGCTATCGGTTCCTCCGGGTAAAAAAGCTGAATACCTGGTGGTAAACGGTGTGGAATGTGAACCATATCTGACAGCTGACCACCGGCTGATGCTGGAAAAGGGAGAGCAGTTGATTGTCGGTGCCAGGATCATGCAAAAAGCCCTTCAGGCAAAAAAGATCCTGATTGGCATAGAAAATAACAAACCCGATGCCATCGAGAACCTCAGGAAGATTTCAGCAAAATATAATGACATCGAAGTTCACGCGCTTCAGGTGAAATATCCCCAGGGAGGGGAAAAACAATTGGTAAAAGCATTGTTGAACCGGGAAGTGCCATCAGGGGGATTACCCATTGATGTGGGCGTGGTTGCTTTCAACGTAGGCAGTATCCTGGCGGCTTATAAAGCGGTTCAGAAAAACCAGCCCCTGATTGAAAGGGTGGTTACGGTCACTGGCAAAAACCTTAAGGAACCGTCCAATTTTTGGGTGCGGCTGGGCACACCGGTTATGCATTTATTAAAAGAAGCAGGGGGATTGCCGGAAGATGCCGGTAAAGTGATTAATGGGGGACCGATGATGGGAAAAGCCCTCAATGATTTTGAAGCCCCGATTGTAAAAGGCAGCTCAGGAATACTCGTTTTACCGGAAAATCTGGCATACCGGTCAGAAGTCAGGGATTGCATCCGCTGCTCAAGATGTATTTCAGTATGCCCGATGAATCTGGAACCCTACCTGTTAATGGCCATGGCCCAGAAAGAAATGTATGACAGGCTGGTTCAGAGGAAAATCATGGATTGTATGGAATGCGGTTCATGCAGTTATATATGTCCTTCAAAAAGGCCCTTGCTGGATTATATCCGACTGGGAAAAAATGAAGCGAAGAAATTGAAGAAGAAGTAAAGCATCAGAAGAAGAAGTGATGAAACCTCCATGATTAAGTG
>CAYFUP010000144.1:0-8085 GCA_964346235.1 uncultured Bacteroidales bacterium
TGCGAGAACAGGCAAATAATAAGGGAGTAAGTTGTTGATTAAACCATATATAAATAACGGAGCAGAGGCCATCAACAAAACAAACTGTAACAGTAACTTCAGGGGAGAATAAAAACGATGGTTTAACACCCAGTATCTTAAACGGAGTTTCTTCAGTATTTTATTGTATTTAGCAACCTTTGGCTGCAAATCATCTATCGCGGCTTTATTATCTTCAAGGGCTTTGTCGAGCAAAGCAATAATATTTTTGTCTGAATAGAATTTATTGGGTTGTTTGAGGTTTTTTAATCCCAGTTGTTTTTTCATCCTGAATTTATATATCTCCCGCATTGAATCAAATAGCTTATAATGACTTTGATCCTCAATGTGTATCATATATTGCTTCATTTGATTCGAAATATCCTTGAGCAGCTGATTATTGGCTTTTTGGGGATTTTCTTTATATAATGGGATGTGTTTGCTTACCTCCACCGGTTTTCCAAAGTTGATAAAGAGGGTATGGTTCATTTTGGTATAGCTGGTGTAATCCAGTCCGACGGGGACAATTTTTAGGCCCAGGTTGAAATTTGATTTTTCTTCCGCCTGAAAAGACATTCTGCAGATCCCTTTCTTTAGGGGTCGTAATCTTCTCTCCCCATAATGGTTTCCTTCAGGCAATATAACCAGGTATTTATGTTTCCGCAAAATATCAGTGGTTTTATTGATGATGGCTTCATTTTCCTGCAATTTTCCATACCCGTCCCTGATGCGGTATATGGGAAGTATTTTCATGAAAGTAAGGATTTTATCAATGACCGGATTTTCAAATATATCCGAGCGGGCTAAAAAAACCAATTGACCAGGCATCGCATAATTTACTGCAAAAGCGTCCATCAATGCATTCTGATGGTTCGGTGACAGGATGATGGGCTCATCTGCGGGAATATTTTCTTTGCCGCGGATAACAATCTTTTTACAGTAAAGCCTGAATACCACCATCACATATGCTTTGAGCAAAGCATAGCCAAGGGACCATTTTTCAATATTGTGTTTTGCCATATTTAAATAACCAGATTAGTTCTACTTCCATGTTCAGTTGTATGATCTATTCAAGTTTCCATACCTTATCCTGATGACCAGTTTTATTTCATTCCATCATTACATATCATTTCCTCCAGGCCCATTTTTACTTAAGTCTTCCTGACCCGCTTCCTCAGCAATCTTTTTTTTTGACCAGATGCCAGCAATCAGCAATCCGGCGATGATATGCCATATTCCCCACCAGGCGGCAATAAATGCCATTCCCCCCATTCCGTCAAATAACTTCGGGTTAAAAATCAAAACCAGTGCCAAGCCGGAATTCTGAATGCCGGTTTCAATGGCAATCGAACGCCTGTCGCGGGTTTGCAACCTGCCTGTCCTCCCAATCATATATCCGGTGGCAAGGGCCATGGCGTTATGAACCAATACAATCAAAAATATCAGGTGTATATAGCTAAAGAAATAATTGATGTTGGAAGAAAGCGCCGCCACCACAAAGCCCATAAAGATAAAGATGGAAAGTATTTTAATGGGTTTGATGATTCGCTGAGTAGTATTGGGATATTTATTTGAAAACCAGATTCCGAGAATTAGCGGAATGCCCAGGAGAATAAATACAGTCTGTAGCATGGTTAAGGGATCTATCTCTATGGGCATGATAATTTTTGAGGCCTTCCCGTACAAATTTCCCCAGAATGAAAAATTGATGGGGGTCATAAATATGGCTGCCAGGGTGGCGAAGGCAGTCAGACTGACTGATAAGGCAGCATTTCCTTTAGCCAGCAGGGAGATAAAATTTGAAATATTTCCACCCGGACAAGAAGCGACCAGTATCATTCCCAGGGCCACTGTCGGCGTAGGACGGATAATATAGACCAGTATAAAGGTCAACATAGGAAGAAACAAAAACTGTGAAAGTATTCCCATAATCAGGGGTTTGGGATTTCTGAGTATCTCCCTGAATTGTTTGATCCTGATTTCCAGGGCCACACCAAACATAATAAAGGCAAGGGTAACATTCATGATGAACAAGCCGGCAGGACTAAAATTCAACCTGATTTCATCTAATACTGCTAAAGGGTGAGCCATTTATTTAAGCTTATGTCAACCCGGCAAATATAAAATAATAAATTAAATATTTTTGATGGCTTATATGTTTGATATTTAGAATATTATTTATGGCAGGCTGATTAATTGGGAAAAATTGGGGATTAATATCATGGCCTTATTTACATTTGCAATATCATAAATAAAATGTTTTTTTCCATGATATACCGCTCACCCGCCATCATGCTTAAACATGAGATGTTTCAAAAATTCAATTGTTTAATGTAATATTTATCTCATATGAGACCATATCTTTATCTCGCGATTTTTGTTTCGATTGTTCAGCTTTCATGCACTGAGGAAGTGGAGGATTCAATAGCCATCACTTTTGACCGGGGTTTTGTCTATGAAGATGCATCCCTGCATTTCGGAGAAAATTATTTTATAGATGTTTTGATCAATACCAGGGGGGAAAACAATGCCATCTCAGCAATAACCATTCTGATAGATGACGAAATAATCCTTGATACGAACATGAACACCAAAAGCATAAATTTCCGCCATCATCATGTAAAAGATGAAGATCTGCAAACAAAATGGACATTTAATGCCAAAGATATTTCGGACAACAGAGCCACTGAAGAAATTACTGTATCCCTCCGTTACCGTTCCCTCAATGCACTTGATTCACTGACGGTATTTGCAGCACAAAATGAAGATGAAGGAAGTCTGTTTTCCTCAGATTTCAACATCAGTTATAAAGCCAAGATGGATTCCACCAATTCAAAATTTGTGGACATGATCTGTTTTTATCATGAGAACCTGAACAGGCTGTCTCTGTTTTCACCGGATCAGCCATTGCCAGCTGAAGTGGAAGAGCTCATAAAAACTGCCCGCTGGCCTGAAATCAATTCAACAGAATTTTTTGAATTGGCATGGAATGATACAGATCTATATGATATTCAGAATGATAGTGCATTGTTGTTTACTTATTTAAACGATATTAAAACAATCAAAAAGATTGAACGTTTAAATAAAAAGTCATTCTATGGTTTCAAAACAAAAGACCTTAAATTCGGTGCATTAAGAATAGACTCCGTTTTGAATCGTGACACAGGATTCGTGAATATAAGCATAAAAACACCAAAATAAATACATTCAATGATAACAAAAACCCAGTTAAATTCCGTCAAAGGATGGTTTCAAAACTACAGCAACACCTATAAGAATGATAAAAACCTGGAGCAGCTAAACATTGAACTGAAATATGATCATATCTTACGGGTTTCCGAAGAAATAAAAGACATTGGATTCCATTGTCAGCTGAATGACGGGGAACTAAGATTGGTCGAAATCATGGCATTACTCCATGATATCGGAAGGTATAAGCAGTATGCGATTTATAAAACCTTTTCTGACAAGCGGTCAGAAGATCACGCCCGGCTGGGATTAAAAGTCATTGAGGAGCATCAGGTATTACAAGATTTTGATGCCCATGTTGTTTCCCTCATTAAAACAGCCATTGAAAACCATAACAAGAAAAAAATCCCGCATACGGTGCTTGGTGAACATTTGTTTTACTCAAAAATCCTGAGAGACGCAGATAAAATAGATATTTACAAGGTGGTAACCGATTATTATGAACATGAAAATCCGGACAACAAAACCCTTCAGCTTGATCTTCCTGACATTCAGGAAATAAGAAAGCAAAATATCGATGACTTAATGAATGAAAATGTCATAAGCATTGAAAACCTTTATACATTAAATGATTTTAAATTGCTCCAGATTGGTTGGATATATGATATAAATTTTCCTCGTACCTATGAAATAATCAAAGAAAGGCGATATCTTGAAAAAATATTCCAAACCATTCCTTGCGATGAAACGCTTGCCGAAGCAAAACGAAAGATTATGAACTATTTGGATGAGAAAGCATTGGCCAATGCAGGATGATAACTCAAACAGAATTATTTTGCTATTATGCTGGCAGGAATAAAAACACTTACATTATTTAATTCCTGAAGTTTTTACGATGGTATTCAAATTAATAATCCTAATCCGTGGCTTGCTGGCAATATTGAAAGGTTATTCCAGGCAAAGTTCATTTCTGCAAAAGTTCAAAAAAAGCGAACCGGTCTTAAAAAATATCCTTCAGTCGGAATCCGAATCCGGATTCAATGATTATGACCTATACCGCATGCAGGATTATTCCATTCGTTCCATAGTGCTGTTAGGGGAATGCTTTGCCGGACTTCATGGCAGAAAGCTTCATCCGGAAGAAAGAGCCCTGATGACCATACTTGGTAGTTTTTCACCCTTTTATGATGATTTATTTGACAAGCCGGTTTCCGCTCATGAAAAAAAACAATTCATCATTGATTTATATGGCATAAAACCTGAAAACAAGCGGGAAAAGCTATTGTATGATCTGTTTATTCAAGGGTATGATAAAGTAGATGATAAAAAAGCCTTAAGCAAAACCGCCTATAAACTCCATCTTTCACAGCAGCATTCAAGAATTCAGTGGCAGGAGAGTGCCAGCTGCGAGGAAGTAAAAAAGGTCACTTTTGCTAAAGGCGGATATTCCGCTTTATTGTTCCGGAATTTGTTGAACGAACAGCTATGCGCAGAGGAATATAACTTTGTCTTTCTTTATGGGGCATTCCTGCAAGTCCTTGACGACATATTTGATGTGGTGAACGATTCAAAAAAAGGAATCAAAACCCTTCCGAAGGATTTTTACCAACCCAAGGAGATGAAGGATGAAATCAGTATGGTTTTTGACCAGATGATTCATTTGCTAAAACAGCTTGGATTGTCCCGTAAGGGTCGAATAAAGGTAATATCGAGAATTTTTGTGTTACATGTCGCCGGACTTTGTCAATTAACCCATATGCTGGAGCTTTTCGGAAACAATTATTTCAGCGAAGTTGTTTCTTTCAAACAAAAGGATATGGAGTTAAGCTGGCGGCGTTTTGTAAAACTGGGTTTGAAGCAACTCAGGCGAGTAGCGGTATCGATATAAGGTTGTAAGGAATGCATCAGCAGGTCACTGAATGTAAATTAAATAGAGGTTCTTAGAACCACTTTAGAATAAATTAGTTGGTTTTCATAGTGCCACTAAATAATGGCCATAATAAGGCCTTACGGATGGTTTAAAATTTTCAGTGAAAGCGAACATGCAATTAACATTATCACACCATGGCTAAAAAAACTCATAAATTATCAATTGCTGGTGCCGATGAATATGCCTTCATCGCTATTGCCAGTCATGAAAATGATTACCGGGTAAGCTGGGCCCTGAACCAGTCATTGGGCATTCAATTGAAGCGGGAAAATGATCTCGAGCTCAGTGAAAAAAAAACCGGACTAGAACAACATTTCTCAGTGTTTACGGTGTATGATGAAAAAAAGGACATGGCTTTCCGCTTAATCTCCAATCTGGGAAAAAATGGTTACCTGATTCCGGAACATAAAAACATTGATTTTGTATTACAATTGAAAGGTGAACCGGATGATGCTTATGTATCCGGGCTGGCCAACCGGATAAAGGCCATTGATTTGGTCATGCTGGCTTTTGTCATTCCTGAGGAAAGCATTAAGCCAGGTACCATCAATAAACTGAAATTTTAGTATCAACGGGTGTAACCATAAAAACTTAAATCACTATAATAACAATAACTATAAAAAGTATCATTATGGACATACAATTTGATTTGCTGAAAAGAATAAGTGAAACACCGGGTGTTCCGGGATATGAATCAAAAATCAGGGAATTGATAATCAATGAAGTCAAGCCTTACGTTGATGAGATCTCTTTGGACAACCTCGGCAATGTGGTTGCCATAAAAAAAGGAAAAGGCGGCAAGAAAGTCATGGCAGCTGCCCACATGGACGAAATAGGATTTATGGTACAGCATATTGACAAAGAAGGATTCATACGATTTGTTCCCCTGGGAGGTTTCGATCCGAAAACCCTTACTTCTCAAAGGGTGGTGGTGCATGGCAAGAAAGATCTTACCGGTGTGATGGGCTCCAAACCCATCCATATCATGACAGACGAGGAAAAGAAGAAGGTTCCGGAACTGAAAGATTATTTTATAGACTTAGGAATGAAGAAAGAAGAAGTGGAGAAATATGTAGAAGTGGGGGATCCGGTTACCCGCGAAAGGGAACTGATTGAGATGGGGGGTTGTGTGAATGGCAAGTCGCTCGACAACAGGGTTTCAGTCTATATACTAATTGAGGTGCTTAAAAGTCTCAAAAACAAAGAGATACCCTATGACTTTTACGGGGTATTTACCGTTCAGGAAGAAGTAGGATTAAGGGGCGCGCAGGTCGCGACGCTCGACATACAGCCGGATTTTGGGTTTGCCGTCGATACCTGTGTGGCATTTGATTTGCCCATTGCCCAGGAGCATCAGCGCCTGACCAGTCTCGGAGAAGGGGCTGCCATAAAGGTACTGGATGCCCATACCATTGCTGATTACCGGATGGTCAAATACATGAAAGAAATAGCAGGCAAGCATGACATCAAATGGCAGACCGACTTATCACCCAAAGGAGGAACCGACACGGCCCATCTGCAAAGAATGAGAAAAGGAGGATCGATTGCCGGTGCGGTTTCCATTCCGACCAGGCACATCCATCAGGTCATAGAAACCATTAATAAAGAAGATATTACATCAGCCATTCAACTACTGGAGCAATGTGTATTGTATGTTGGTGATTATGACTGGAGTCATTAGTCCGGTTAACTAATTAGTGGCTCTAAGATTCTTTCCCGATTTTATAGACGGACACTAATTATCTGTTACCTCAATTTCAATTCTTCGGTTCTGTGCGCGCCCGGTTTCTGTGTCATTGGAAGCTTCCGGGTTCGCATCTTCATAACCCACATATTGGATGTTGCTAAATCCTTGTTCGATGAGGTACCGGGTTACATTCTGAGCCCTTCGTTCTGATATGCCCGGATTATCAATGACTTCAAGGGCATCGGCATGACCGGCAACCTGAATCTCAATGCCCGGATTATTTTTTAGTTGTTCTGCAATACGGTCAAGTTCTGCATAGGCCCTGTCGGGGATTTCCGCACTTCCGGGAGCAAACTGCAGGTATTCAAGGTCAATTTGTGAACCCACCATAATGTTTCCCAGCAGTATGTCTTTTTCAATGTCCTGAATGGTCGTTAATTGGTCAAGATAGAGCCTTTCCGAATGATACCAATAGCCTTCTTCTTCTATGATGATGGAATAGTTTTCACCGGTAATAAAGCTCATGCTGTATCTTCCGGTATTTCTGTCGGTGTGCACACTGGTAACTTCTTCACCTGTTTCATTGTTCACCACTTTTACTTCAGTTCGAATGGGCCTGAGGGTATTTTCATCCTTAACAGTACCAGTCAAATTCGTTCTTCTCACAGTTCTAATTTCAAAGTCTTCCGGATCAAAACCAGAGGAAAATCTGATTTGTCGTCTTTTCTCATTAAAAATAAAGTTCACCTCAAATTGCTTATAACCATTCAGTTGTACTTGGAAATTATTTTGTTGTAAATTGAAATGGTCGTAAAAAATATTGTTAATGGAAACTGTGTATTTATCGACACTCGGCACATACATGGAGAAATTGCCATTCGCGTCAGTGAGGGTAGATGTGACATTGCCTTCTGAATCCACTGCTTTTACTTTGAGGTTGGCAATGTCAATTCTGCCTAAATTTGAAAGTTTACTGCGGTTCATTACAACCCGCCCGAATATCTTATTGTGCTCCAGGAATGGAATATATATGGTTTCATCTTTTTCCAAATGGATGGTATAACTCTGCTGATTACTGGAAAAATTTCCTTTTGATTTACCAACGTTCTGATACTCTATCAAATAATCATTTCGTTTTAAGTTCTTATATTCAATTTCACCACTGAAATCAGTTAGCAAATTACCTCCTACAACATTGGTTTGGTTATATTCATTTTTAAATTGTCCTTTTACAGAATCTTCATTATAGGTAATCTTGTCA
>CAYFUP010000145.1:0-8016 GCA_964346235.1 uncultured Bacteroidales bacterium
GGCTTATCTTGAGAACATTCCGGAAAAATTTTATCCCTCCTTGTTGACCGATCTAAATGATGAAAATGACATATCCGGTTTTGTGGAGAATATGCTGAATGAATCATTATTCAATGATCCGGAAAAACTATTGGCCCATATCGGGGAAAAAGAAGACATCGCTGAAATGATTGAAAAAGATCCGGCTTATGATTTTTACCTCAATGCAAGAGAAATGTATTTCGACAAAATATATATGAAGCGGGAAAAAATTCAAAAAAGAATTGACAGTACCTACCGGATTTACGTAAAAGCCCTGAAACAAAAAAATCCTACCAGGGTATTCTATCATAATGCCAACTTCACCCCAAGAATAACATTTGGGCAGGTTTCAGGTTTTAGTCCGCAGGATGCCTTGGTCTATGATGCCTTCACCAACTTTGAAGGAGTGGTGGAAAAATTTGAAACGGGTGAAGAGGAATATGAAATCGACAGCCGTCTGTTGAGTCTTTACCGCGAGGAGGATTATGAAAAATATGGGGATGAACGGGGGTTGAATGTCAATTTTATTGCTTCCAATCACACTTCCGGAGGTAACTCGGGAAGTCCTGTCTTTAACAGCAAAGGTGAATTGGTTGGTTTGAATTTCGACCGTTGCTGGGAGAGCACCATGTCGGATCTTTTTTATGATATAAGATATTGCCGGAATATATCTGTTGATATTCAATATATTTTGTTCATTATTGAGCAATACGGCAAAGCATCTTACCTGACAGACGAAATGAATATTATTTAAAACTGGCCGGTTTTATGTTTATCGCTTTTAAAGCTTGAAAACATAATAATATTTTTAACCAGCTTCATTATATTTGTATTATAATACAATTAATATATAAGAAAATGACTGTTAAGAGATTTGGTGTATCGCTGGAAGAAAATATCATGGAGGTTTTGGATGAATTTGTTCGTGAGCATCATTTTCCTAACCGGTCACAGGCCATCAGGCATTTGATTAAAAACATCAATATACAAGAAAAGTGGGAGGAAAACGAGGAAGTGCTCGGTGCAGTGGTGCTGGTATATGACATCACCGATGAATCCATTCAAAACCAGTCGAGACAGGTGCAGCACGGTTATCATTGTTTGATTCTCTCTGTCCAGTATGTGCACATAGGTGAAAAAATGTGTCTTGAAACCATCACCTTAAAAGGAAAGGCCAGAAAACTAAAAAAGCTTTCCGACAAATTAATAGCCATCAAAGGTATTCAGGACGGGAAATTAATAATGAGCGGTTGACTCATTCATTTTTTAATGATTCCACTATCCTTAATTTACGCAATCGCAAATAAGAGATGATTCCTATCCAGATCACGCCGTTTAAAATGACCAGGCTTATCAGGAACAGGACAAAACCGGCTGAAAGGTTTTGTTGTCCGGATAAAAAGGTAGGCATTACAGCCATGATGGCTGAAATTCCGCCTCCAACGATTCCGAACATCATTAATATGAAATATTCCCTGAAAAGCATTCTGAAAACATTGGTAAAAGAATACCCAGTGGCAAAAAGCAGGGCAAGTTCGTTGCTTCTCTGATATATGCTTCTGGCCAGAACGATGGCTAAACCCACAGTACCCAGTAATAAGCCGAATGCCCCCAATACCAGAAAGATGGATAAATAGGTATTGGTCACCGACATGAATTCTGCCAGTCGTTGCACAGCAAGTGTCATACGCCATCCATAGTCCCTGAAAATCAGGGTAAGGTTTTCCCTTATCTGCTGCTGCTTTTCCGGATTCCCATCAATCAAAAAAACATTGGAACCATCCACTTCCGGAAAGTGTTTTGCAAAGTATTCATTTGATATGATGATATTACCCTGGAATATAGAAGCCGCCAAACCTCCGATTAGTTTAACCTTTATCTCTTTGCCGATATGATTGGTATAAACAAGGGTATCTCCCACTTTTTTACCCAGGCTCCACTTTATTACTGTTTGATCGGCAATAGCAGGTACCACGCCCTCATTCATTTCCTGATTGAGTGAACTCCATGGATTATTTTCCTTCAATTGATCAGTTTTCGTCACAAAACTGAACCTGCCTGAAAGGTCTTCCGGATTTACCCCCAATATTCTCGGATTTGAAACCCTGTTCAGGTTAAGACAGCTTGCATCATCTCCTTCATGCACCCTGAATTGTACCATATAAAATCCGGTATCCAAACCATAAGTCCGCCTTATTGAGTCGTTCTGAAGATTTTTTAAAACCGGTACGGTTGATTCACTGTAAAACATAAATCCTCCAGTACCACTGCTTTTTTTATTGGCACCGGCGAATAAATTCTTGCGGTTCGCTCCGGTGGCAATGATAATAAAGGTCCCCAACCCGAGTAACAATATAACGGTAAGACTGCGCATTCGGTTTCTTAGCAGGTTTTTAATGCTAAGCGACAAAATGCTTAATGAACCACTGACTTTCCTGTCATATTTATCAAAAAGGAAAAGGGTATATAACACCACTGACATCAGAAGCAAGGTGCCGGCCATAAAAAATGGGACAGGTTCATTATAATCACCGCTGATAATTTGGCTTATCACCAATGCAAGGGCAGCAACAGAAAAAATAATGATAAGATAACGGATTAAATGCTTGTTCCATTTGCGGGATTTATGAGAAATATTTTTCTGAACCTCAACTGTTTCACTCCTGAGTTTTCCCCTCAGTATCATGAAAATTGTTCCCAGGGATACCGTCATGCTGAGTATGAAACCAATTATCAAAGTGAATAGTTTGATGTTTATCTCAAGCACATTTGTTCTGACGATTTCCTGCCAAACCTGATTTAATCCCATAAAAACCAGCTTATTGTAAAGCAATGCCAAAACCAGACCGAGCAAAGACCCGAAAAAGGCCACCATCACATTCTCCGATAAAATTACTTTACTGATAACTTTTTTCGGGTACCCCAAAGCTGAAAGGGTAGCTATCTGAGAATAACGATGTTCAAGGTTAAAAACAAAAAGCATGGCTGTAAGAATTATTCCGGAAATAAGAATAAAAAAGCTAAGTCCGAGGAACAACTGACTAAAATCCACCCCATGCCGGGCAGCTTGTAATCCTTGTTCTTTGACCGGCTGAATGGTCATCCCCAGGCTGAAAGGATCAATGGAATGCTTTAACTCATTCTTGATTTCATTCAAACGATAATTTTCGTCCGAAATACGCAAGGCGGTATATGAACCATACTCATTTTGCCATAACTGTGCGGCCTTGTCCAGGTTTATAAAAGCTTTTGGGGTTCCCCGGTAATCATCCCAATAGTCTTCATCTTTATCCCTTATCTTGCTTAAATCGATAGGAATACCGGTACTCCAGTCACGGCAATTTTCAACATCTGAAAGGCCCGGAAATTCAGGCATAAGTGTAATATCTCCATATCTGCCGCTGATGGGAACAATTTCTTTCACGACAAAACGGGATGTTTTCTCAGTTAATTGTCGCAATGGACCGGTTACATAAAAGCTGAGCGATATGGAATCTCCTTTCCTGGCATTAACATCTTCCGCTGACCATGAATTTAATATTATCTCATCTTCCTGAAGATCTTGATCATCAAGGGTTGAAACAAATGAATAAGGGGTGTAATCTGCATTGTTTCTGATTTCATTAACAAAATAAGTCAGAATGGGATTGGCGGCTTCTTTATTTTTTAAAACTGGTTTAGCGATGGTGTCATCAATAAAAACCCTTTCCGAAGTTATTTCATACTGCTGTTGATTGGTAAGCTTATTGATTTTTATACCTGCATCATCTGGTCTATATTCATCTTCAACCGCTTTCCTCAAAATGCTTGAATAATCCTCCCCATCCGTATTTTTCGCCTGGATTAACAAGGTATTGGCTTTATCATTCAGCTCCATTAAATCATTCAATTGTTCAATAGACATAAATACATTATACGGGGCAGTTTGGGAGGTCTTAAGGTTAAACCGGCCATAATCCTTCTTCCCTGCAACTCTGAATACTTTGAATCGTCTTGAGACGGTGAGATTATCATCAGCCACAAATGGAGTGTTCAAGGGAATAATGTTGGCTTTGGTCATTCGTAACAATAACAAATCTCCCTCCTGCAGCATCAAGCTTTCAGCCAGGTTCCTGCTCACGATAATCTCATCATCCGGTATTGAATCATAGGGGAAACTTGTACCCAGAACATCATCAAAATGGGGGTCGATGCCCCACATCTGGATGTTTTCCAGTCTGTGCTTGCCCCCCTGCACCGAACCACTTGCAGATAAACGCAAAGCGGCTGATGTATTTAGTCCGGTTTCTCCGGAGATACGGACATTTAATTGCCTGGTCATATATCTTTCCCCGGCATTGATCACGTGACTGATTTGGCCAAGGCGATAATGGGTGGTTTGTTCAAGGCTGTATTTTACAGAATCACCTACAATCAGCGCACCGGTAATAATGGCCGTTGTGATGGCAGTTCCGAGAATAACGGTCACATGTCCTTTAAAATAATGCTTAAAGCTTTTTAAAACAAGCGTGAATAGTGACATATGGTTTTACCTTTTATTTTAATCCGGGATTTCAGCAATGCTTTTTGTTCTTATTTGTGATTATTTGCTTTTTGCTCTTATTGCTGCTCTAGTTGGCCTTCCCTGAGTTGATATATTTTATCCATCTTTTTTGCAATTTCCATGGAATGGGTTACCACAACAAGGGACGTGCTATATTGGTCATTTAATTGAATAAGCATATTCATCAGGTTATTTGCATTGTTTTCATCCAAAGCACCAGTCGGCTCATCAGCCAATAACAGGGCAGGTTGATTAATTAATGCGCGGATGACTGCCACCCGCTGGCATTCACCTCCGGATATTTCCCCTGGCTTTTGATGCCTTAAATCCCATAGGCCAATATTGTTTAATAAGGTTTCAGCCCTTTCTTCATAGAGCGTTTTATCAATTTTGGTAACCAGGGTGGGAATCAATACATTTTCCAATACAGTACATTGCGGCAACAAATGGTGAAGCTGAAAAATAAAACCGATTTCCTGACTTCTGTATGAAGCTCTTTCTTGCTGGCTGAATTCGTTGATGTTTTTCGATTTGAATTCAATGTTTCCTTCATCCGGAGAATCAATGCTGCCAATCAAATTCAGCAAGGTGGTCTTACCGGAACCGGAAGGCCCAACTATGGCTACTTTATCCCGCTCATCCAGTTGAAAATGTAAGCCGGAAAGAACGTTTCGGGAGATTTCTCCTTTATCGTTTCTGTAGTTTTTATGAAGATTATTTACCGATAGAAGCATATTCCGGATTATTTATTGATTTGTTATAAACCTCAATAAGCTGCGCTGCCAGCTTGTTAATGTTAAATTGTTCTTCAATGCTCTTCCTTGCTTTCTGACTAAGACCCTCAAATGAATTTTTATCATTTAAATAGCTCTCCAGGGCTTCACTCAATCCTTTCGGGGTGTTTTCTTTATATACGGCCCCTCCACCGGCAGCATTCACAATTTCGGGAAAAGCACCCAGGGCAGGTTGAATCACCGGAATGCCTGAAGCCATGGATTCGGTCAGGTAAATTCCAAAGGCTTCACCAATGCGGACAGGCACAGATACGACTGATGCCTTCTCAAAAAAATTTAACCGGTCTTCGCCTTCAAATCCTTCCTGGAAAACAACTTGATCCGTTAAGTTATTTTTCCTGATTGTCTTATGGATGCCTTTAAGGAATTTTTTGTCATCACCAGTATAGCCACCGGTTATTAACAGCTTAACATCATCAAATCCCGGTTTCTTCTTTAACAATGCAAACGCATCCACCAAAATATCCAGGCCATTTTCATGACTCATTCTTGATATAAAGCCAATGGTTCTGTCCTTTTCTGCTGAGCTTTTATACACATAATCTGCCGGATCCACGCCAAGATAGACGGTTTGAACTTTTTCAGCGGGCAGGTTCATTCTTTGCCTGGACAATTCGCCATAATAATCGCTCACGGAAATAAAGGCATCCACATAGGAAGCTTTCTCTGACATCAAATTCCAGACCTCATCCCTGTATTTTGGTCGCATGACATCGACCCAGACATTCTCATCCTGCAGGGAACAAAAAACCGGCACATTCAGTTTTTCTTTCAGGCGGTGAGCCAGTCCAAGAAGCAGGGCATTCGACAAATGGATGACATCGGGTTTACAATATTCAGCTATCCAGTCAGTCATTCTCTCAAGTTCTTCGCTTTGCTTTCCCTCTTCCCCGAGCAACATAGAAATGGTCATGTCTTCAAGTCCGGTTGCACGGGTGGAGCCTGCCTGTCTGGCTGCAAGTTTTAACATGGGCTTTGAATTCAGCATGTTATCGAACCATAGGGGAGCCCCTCTGAATATGGGATACTTTTGTTTAAGATAAATGCTGATGGCGCCATAGAAAACAGGAATGGTATTCAGATCATGTTCATCAGCAAATAAAGGCAGGTACATGGGAATTTTTGTCACTTTATGCCCTAAACTTCTCAAGGCATCAAAATATTTGCTGTCACGGAGACAGTTTCCGCAATAAAAACTACCTCCTGATCCCGGAATGATTTGTAGTATGTTCATGATACATGTTTTTAAAATTCGTTATCATTAATTATTTTATTATCTTCAATTTAGGCCTTTATTTACCGATGCAATAAACCAAACCATCTTGAGCACCCAGAATAATGTTGTTTTTATAGAGGGCCGGATTGGATGCAATGGGGCTTCCCACTTCAAAACTCCATAACACCTGTCCATTGTATAGATTCAATAATTGCAAATCACCCCGCATATTGGCCACCAATAACCCACTTCTGGTCACCAGCGGGGAGGCATCAATACGAAAGCCCGAGTTTCTTTTCCAGATGAGCTCGCCATTGTCCTTTTTAAAGCAATAAACATATTTATCCCTTGAAGTAAGGTAAACCTTATCCCTGTGCAATGCCGGTGAGGCAATAAAAGGAAGGTTGGCCTGTTCATTATTCCATTTCCACAGGGTGCTTTCCTTTTTAATATCCACTGCAGTGACGCCGCCGTCATAATCTCCCAGGTAGGCAATGTCATTCTTCATGGCAGGAGATCCTGCTATATAAGAGGCAATTTCATATTTATCTCTCAGCGTTCCATTCTCCGGGTTGACGATATGCAAAAAACCATCGCATCCGGCAAAAATCGCTTTTTCATCATCAACAGAAACGGTGCTGTTCAAATAATTATCAAGTTCATACTTCCATAAACCGCTTCCGCTGGAGGCATCTACTGCATGCAGGTAAAAATCATAACTTCCCACCATGATGTAATTTTTATCCCCTGCATTATACCAGTTGGGCGCTCCCATGATTTGGTTTTCTGTCTCATATTTCCATATGAGGTCTCCGGTGGTCAAATCAAATGAAAATAATATGCCCTCCAGGTTGCCGATATAAACCTTCTTATCCAATATTAGCGCCGGGGCTTCTATCGCATTGCCGGTCTGATGTTTCCAAATCAGTTCCCCTTCCATGCCAATGCAATATAAAACACCGTTGGTGGATCCCATAATGATTTTATCTTCATAGACCACGGGAGATGATTTTATCGGGTCACCGGCATCGAACGTCCATTTTATCTGAATCCCTGAAGGGATAACACCATCTGACACCCCTGTCAGCTGTTTGTTACCCCGGTATTGTGTCCAGTTACTAACTGACTGGGAAAAGGTCCCGAAGCATGTAAATGCCAGCAGGATGAGTATATTTCTTAATACAACCATGCCAAGTGTTCAAATTTTATAATTGTTCAATCGTTTAACCGATTGATTTTTTCAAAGATATTTATAATATTTCTAATAATAATTTGGCTTTTTAAAATACTTTGGCCATACATTATTCAAACAACCAGTTTTCTTTTTTGGTTTAATGGAACAAGAAATAACCTTATATTTCATTCGCTTAAATTACAATTAAATGATTAACTATCACGTAAATACAACTACAAAAATATGAACTTTTCCTTTTTATTACCAT
>CAYFUP010000146.1:0-7804 GCA_964346235.1 uncultured Bacteroidales bacterium
TAATGATTCAGGGAGATCATGGGCCTATTGAATTTCGTAAATTTGTTATAACACCTTCTGCGAACTAAAGCCTTTCAAGAAAAAGACGGGAATGAGACCAAAGGAATATTACAGGCAGAGCCGTTGAATTAATGAATGCGTGCAACAATATAGGAATTAAGGCACAGTTGAGCCAAAAAAAGACAGATAGATTAAATTGCTAACTGCCTCTGTAAATAGCTTTCGGGTTAATAATTCCCGGGCCAATATGCCACACATTTTCCGATAGGCAGAACCGGTAAACAGGTGATCCAGTGCAGCACCTGCCAGTAGTGGCTCTGGCCTTCAAAATTTGTTTTTCTCCCGAATATAATTTGGTTAAACATTGGTTTTTCAATTATTTATAACTGTCAAAAAATGACTTTAAAACTTCTAATACCGGGAAGCCCTCATTTTTATTTGCCTGTGGCGAGCTCGCAAGCTCAGTTCATGTACTTGTTGTCAGTGATAGCTGATTAGGTTTCAACAGCATACCTTTGAATTCAATAATCAGTTTGTTATTTCCATCTGTCTGCATTTGTTTTCAGCCATATATTTTTGAGTCAATATCCACTTCATTTTATTTGAACGATTAGGGTTTGAGGTGGTTATTTTTAACAAAAAGTATTATTTTTGAAAAGAACCTAATGTAGGAGAATATGAAGATATTATTTTTTGAATGTTTCTCGGGAGTGAGCGGAGATTTATTCCTTAGCGCTTTAATAGATTTGGGCTTGCCTTTTGATTACCTGAACCAGGAACTGAAAAAGCTTGGTGTAGAAGGTTATTCCATTGAAAAGAATTCTGAAATAAAAAATGGAATCAAAGGCACAGGCATCAAGGTGAACTGTCAGGAAAGTCATCATCACAGAAATTTTTCAGATATTAAAAAGATATTGGAACAAAGTAAACTGAATGATCATGTAAAAAGCATGGGCATTGATATTTTTCATAAGGTGGCCGAAGCTGAAGCGAAAATTCATGGCAAAAGTATTGATGAAGTGCATTTCCATGAAGTAGGGGCCCTCGATTCTATTGCTGACATTACCGGTGCAGCCATTGGCATAGATTATTTTAAACCGGACCGTGTTATTTCAACCCCCCTGGAAGTAGGCAGCGGTTTTGCAGATTGCGCACATGGAAGGTTTCCTGTCCCTGCCCCGGCCACTGCAGAAATACTAAAAGATATACCGCTAAAATACGGGAATCAACCATTTGAAGCGACGACACCGACCGGAGCAGCCATCATGAAAACCATCGTGGATGAGTTCACTGCTTCAGCGGAACTAAGAATAAAAAAAACTGCCTACGGTGTTGGCTACCACACCGGAAATGTACCCAATGTTTTGCGTGTCAGTCAGGCCGAACCATTAATCCGTCAACCGCATATGCCTCATCAAGTGATAGAATGCAACCTCGATGATATGAATCCCGAGCTTACAGGATATGTCATGGATAAGCTTTTTGAGGCAGGAGCGAAGGATGTATTTATCACACCCATCATTATGAAGAAAAGCCGTAATGGCGCTAAAATCAGTGTGCTGTGTCCGGATAACTCCAGGGAAAGCATTATGGAAATTTTACTCAAAGAAACCACCACGTTTGGATTAAGGTTTTATCAGGTTGAAAAAACTGCCCTGGAAAGGGATTTTATAAAAGTCAGCACGCAATATGGAGAAATAAGCGTCAAACGGGCATACCTGAATGGGAAAATCATTAAACATAAGCCGGAGTTTGAAGACTGCCAGGCCATTGCCAATAAAATGAACATACCCATCCACCAGGTTTATTATGAAATTGAAAAGGCCTTTCCCAAAAAATGAGTGAGGAGATAAAAGTAAAATACCTTCATTTGGTTGAATATCTAAAATCATTTGATAGTATGGCTGTAGCATTTTCAGGTGGGGTTGACAGCACCTTGCTGACCTATGCAGCCAAGGAAGCCTTAGGGGATAACATGAAGGCCTACACTATAAGCACCGCCTATATTCCCGGCTGGGAATTAAATGAGGCGATTACATTTGCGAAAGACCACCATATACGACATGAGATCGTTGATATGCCGGTCAATAATGAATTGAAGCAAAATCCCGCAAACCGTTGTTACTTGTGTAAACATCATTTGTTTTCTGAGCTAAAAAGACTTGCCGGAGCCGGTGGATTTAAATACATGGCTGAAGGTTCTAATACGGATGATGATGCCGATTACCGTCCCGGAAGAAAAGCATTAAAAGAACTTGATGTTTTAAGCCCATTGAAGGAATGCAACCTGAATAAGGCCAACATACGTGAGATATCAAAAGAACTGGGTTTACCGACATTCGACAAACCGGCTTATGCCTGCTTGCTTACGCGTATTCCTTATAACACAGAAATAAAAAGGAGCGACCTGGAAAAAATTGAACAAGCTGAGCTATTTTTGTTCGGTAAGGGAATAAAAGCATGTCGTGTGAGAATTCATGGTGCATTGGCAAGAATTGAAGTGAACAAATCGGATATGAACAACGTTTTAAGTGTACATCATGAAATCGTGAATTACTTTAAAGAAATTGGTTTTGAGCATGTTACGATGGATTTACAGGGATACAGAATGGGCAGTTTTAATGAAACAATCCATAAGTAGTGGCACTAAGGGTTTGAAACGAAATAACCTGTACATTTAAACGTTTTTAAACAATTGTTTATACTTTAATTAATAACCATAACGAACCTAAAATTTTACGAAAATGTCACCCGATTTTTTAAAAAAGGTTCTTGAAGAAGTTCAACAAGGAGGCAAATCTGTTGATAAGGCCATGGAAGATTTAAAATCTCTTCCGTTCCAGGATTTAGGCCATACCAAAGTCGATCATCACCGTGAATTGCGCACCGGTTATCCGGAAGTCATATTCTGCCAGGGAAAAACGGTTGATCAGGTGGTTTCCATTGTGAAGACCATGCTGGAAAAAGATAACAATATTCTTTGTTCACGGGCCACCAAAGAAATGTTTGATGGCATTAAAGAAATATTTCCAGGTGCCGTTTATCATGAGCTCGCCCGTTCGGTGACCATTAAACAGCGGCAAATGGAGTCTCCTGATACTTATATTGCTGTGGTTACTGCCGGTACTTCTGATATTTCTGTGGCGGAGGAGGCGGTTATTACCGCTGAGATTTTCGGAAATAAAGTCAAACGTATATATGATGTTGGGGTAGCTGGTATTCACAGGTTACAGGGAAGTTATGATGAAATAGCCGGAGCACGCGTCATTGTCGTTGCTGCAGGAATGGAGGGAGCCTTGCCCAGTGTGGTGGGCGGACTCATTGCGCGTCCTGTTATTGCGGTTCCCACCAGCGTTGGTTATGGGGCAAATTTTTTCGGACTTGCAGCATTGTTAGGTATGCTGACAAGCTGTGCCAGCGGTGTAAGCGTAGTCAACATCGATAATGGTTTTGGTGCGGGATACCTGGCAAGCATGATTAATAAAATATGTTAACCGGACAAAATTCCATTGCCGTTGAGCATATTATATGGTTTTTTGACGCATTCCAGGCATAAGAAAGAATCTTTTTCATTGACTGTTCTTGTTTTCATAACGCTTTCCCCGCATTTATCACAGACGATACTTTCATTGATGTGGGCATAAGGAGGTATTTCAGTGGTCACGTGTTGTACAGAAAATAAACTGTCAAATGTTATCTGAAGGGTTTCAAAAGCCCGTTCCAGAGCGGCTTTTTTATATTTTGCCAGGTAATCTGTTTGATGATTCTGTTCTGCCACTACTTTTTGATAGTATTCATTAAATACAGGAAACCGGTTTTTGATGATATCCTGAGATTCATGCTTTGAACAAATTCTGATACCCCTGCCGTCACGTTTGCTTAACGTAAATGCTGTTTTACCAACATCTTTAAATATAAGGGCATTGTTGCCGAAAGAGCATCCGGTAACCAATTGAATACCGTCAGAAAAACAGTTGTTGGTCTCAGTAATGGCTAAAAGGTCTTCCATGCCGTCTGATTCCGCCTCCATCTTATTCATGGCATAACACCCGGCCATAATCCCCATGGCTAGTCCGGGACAGAAATGACCATGGATTTCTCCGGCTTTTAAAAGCAGCTGCTCCTGATTATTTTGCTTGATTAAATTGTTAATTTCGATACGGGGATTTGATTTCAGGATGGAATGGTGGACTTCATCCTGTTGATTTATCATTTCAGTGATGGAAGTATCAGCACTTTTTATATCAAGAACCGGCGTGTTATTGATGGCATCAAGTCCTTCTACCAACAGCGTGCTTCTTTCCTTTTTTATTAACTTAACCGTAGATACTCCAATAGGATTAGGTCTGTTTGGACTTCTCGATGCAAAAACACCCCTTTTTTCTCCCGAAGGTATATTACCGGATAAAATTCCTGCTTCTGATTGATGAAAGTAAAAAACTATATCAAGGTATTCGCATACTTCAATATTGATCAAGGCTTCCAGAAACTTTTCATTTATGATTAGCTTACTTTGATGCTTTTTAATTTCATGATGACCGATGGGTTCATTCATGTCGTTTTTTACAATTCCAATAGGATTAAATGCTATTGCATCCATGTTTGAGGGTGGTTTACTAAAGTCCTTCAGGAACGACTTATAAATTTTTATTTTGTTGCACGAGGTTTGCCTTTATATATAACTTCTTGATATTTTTTTTGACTATTTCCAGACCGCCTTCTGCAAAAACTGATCTGTCCTTCAGCATAATGAACTTATTGGCATAGCGCATGGCCGCATTGATATCATGCAATGCCATCACTATGCTGATGCCATCTTTAGAAAAGGATTTTAACCATTCCATGATTTCAACCTGATGTCTGATATCAAGACTGGCAGTGGGTTCATCAAGCAATAATACTTCCGGTTCCTGGGCAATGGCCCTGGCAATGCTGACCATCTGACTTTGTCCGCCACTCAGATGATTGATGTCTTTCATGGCAATATCTTCAATTTGCAAGGTATTGATAACTTTGGCGACCTGATTGATGTCTTTTTTTCCGGGCTTCCGACTAATATAAGGTTTCCGTCCGGTTAGAATATATTCGAATACACTGATTCCCATTGGTTTTTGATCTTGCTGGGGTACATAAGCCATTTCTTTGGCCAAATTTTTTAAAGGAATTTTAGATTTTTTAATTTGAATGACATATGATTTTAGGCAAGCTTATGTGTTATTAAGTATTAATTACCTAATATGTGAAACAAATATAATAATATTTTCTTTGGAAAAATCAGAAGTCTGTGTTTATATTTATTCTAAATAATTTTTATTGTTAATCATGAAAATGGCTTTTCTGATTATCTGCATAATTGTATATCAAACCTATACATGGTTAAAGCACAAGCTGAGTAATCCAAGAATTTTACATAATTCAGGTTTCACTGTAGTATTGCTCCAGGGCTCTAAGCCTGTTCAGCAGGGGAGGGTGGGAGTAGTTAAAAAATACATAGGCCGGATGAGGTCTTAAGTTGCTCAGGTTTTTTACGGAAAGCTTTTTCAGGGCACTGGCCAGTCCATCCGGACTGTAATGTTTTGCCGCAAAAGCATCGGCTTCGTATTCATTTTTTCTGGAAAGGATATTGACCCCTAAACCCAGGATAGTTGATATGGGACTATAAAGGATTCCAAATGCCACGAGACCTAAATGGAATCCAGTTTGCTCCACATTCAATGCTCTGGAAAGCTCGGGATTTCCTATAAAGAGACTTAGAATATACAGGGTGATGCCCATTTGAAGGACAGAGATAACCATCATGAAAAGGGTATGCTTTTTTTTGTAATGACCTATTTCGTGGGCAAGTACGGAAACAATTTCATTGGTGGACAGATCATTGATTAGGGTATCAAACAAGACAATCCGCTTTTTCGGTCCGAGTCCGCTGAAATAGGCATTGGCCTTGGTGGACCGTTTGGATCCGTCGATAACAAACACATCGTCCAGTTTGAAATTCACTTTATTGCTCAGGTTTTTAATGGCCTCTTTGAGTTCCCCCTCTTCTAAAGGGGTCTGTTTATTGAACAAAGGTACAATCAGGGTGGAATAAAACATGCTCATGAAAATGGAAAAAACCGCAATCAATGCCCAGGTGTAAATCCAGAACATATCTGTAGTCAGCTGATAAAACCAAACCACCAGGGCCAGAATGCCACCTCCCAGGAGCGCTCCTAACAACCAGGATTTAACTTTATCCATAAAAAATGTTTTATAAGTTGTTTTATTGAATCCAAACTTCTCTTCAATGAAGAAAGTGTCATACAGACTGAAAGGAAGGTTAATAATATCTGATGCAAACATTAATATACCGAAAAACAGCAGGCTGATAACAATGGGGTGATTGCTTACCTCCCGGGCAAGTCCGTCAACCAATGCAAATCCACCCAAAAAGAGCATCAGCATCATCACCATCAAACTAAAAGTACTGGTATAAAAGGAAAACTTCCGGTTGGTTTTATTATACAACTGTGATTTTTTATACCTTTCTTCATCGATGATCCCTTTCAGCTGTTCTGGCAGCTTCTTGCTCCACCTTTTTCCGTTTAAATATACCAGTAACCGGTCAAGGAGGAAATTAAGCAGTATTATTCCAACAAGCACATAAAACCATGTATTATACATATCCATCACTAATTGTTCAAAATTATAATATTCTTATTCGCTTCTTTGCCCTTAAAAAAAGACCCTGCCATTATCTGAGTCTTCAGGAAAATTTCAATTCATTCAACCATGAGGAAAATCAGTAATTAACCGGTCATGATGGCCTGGTTCTAGCCATGCTGCCATCATGACTTAGTGGCATCACCGGGTCATCCCATTGCTAAGCCGGCAGATCATTTACCCTCATTTATGTCTGCATCCCGCCACACACATTAATCACCTGTCCGGATACATATGCAGAGATATCAGATGCAAGAAACAATGCTGTGTTGGCAACATCTTCAGGTGTACCTCCTCTTTTGAGCGGAATTTTTTCAGTCCATTCCTTTCTCACTTCCTCAGACAACTGACCGGTCATTTCGGTGATAATAAAACCGGGTGCTATGGCATTGCAACGGATATTTCTTGAGCCAAGCTCTTTGGCTACGGATTTGGTGAATCCTATAATACCTGCCTTTGATGCAGCATAGTTTGACTGACCGGCATTGCCGCCAACTCCAACCACAGAGCTCATATTGATGATGCTTCCGGTTTTTTGTTTAAGCATATACTTCTGCACGGCTTTGGTCATATTAAACACAGATTTTAGATTGATTTTCATGACTAAATCCCATTGATCTTCAGTCATTCTCATCAACAGGGTATCACGGGTTATTCCTGCATTATTAACCAGCGCATCAAGTCTGCCATGTTCATCAATGATCTGATCGATTAATTTTACTGAATCCTCCAAATTGCTGGCATCTGAAATATAACCCTGGCATCTAGGGTTTATTTCAGCAAGTGCTTTCTGGGTAGCATGAAAATCATCATTGTCATTAATGTCGGTAAATAATACATTGGCTCCTTCTTGGGCGAATTTCAGGCATATGGCTTTGCCAATTCCTCTTGCACCACCTGTAACCAATATTGTTTTTTTTTCTAACATATTCATTTTTAGCTTTTTTAAGTGATATCATCAAATTGGCCTTCAAAAATAAGAAAAGAAAACCATCTTAGATAAAAAATTTTTTATAATTTGCTATAACATTATTTACGGATACGAGTAAAATGTTATATTAACAATTTCTTTACATTGATTTAATTACTTCACAATTTTTTATTA
>CAYFUP010000147.1:0-7804 GCA_964346235.1 uncultured Bacteroidales bacterium
GAGAAAACGTCAATAACTGCGTTATGCTCACCTTAAGCACCAGTCATTTACGACTGGTAAACTCCTGTTAATTAAGCCTCGCATGCCTTGCTCTTGACGCCTTCTTAAAACCACTTTAAAATAATTTGTTAGTTTTCTTAGTGCCTTTATCTAGTGTTGTTATTGTTATTAATCAAATCACTGCGGCCGGGTTTCAGGTATTATTTCACATTATTCAGCTCTATTCCGGTATTCGACAAAAATAATTTAATCGCAATGGCTAATAAAATAATGCCGAATACTTTTTTCAGAATTTGAATGCCCACGTTGCCCAAAAGCTTTTCAAAAAAGCGGGTAGCCCTGAGGACCAGGTAAACAATGCCCATATTCAGGAATAATGCAATGATAATGGTCATGGTGTTGTATTCCGATTTAAGAGAAAGCAATGCGGTGAATGATCCGGCGCCGGCCAGAAGCGGAAAAGCAATCGGTATGATGGAAGTTTCCCCGGAAGATTCATGCTTAAAAAACTCAATGCCCATGACCATTTCGAGGGCAAGGAAAAACAAGACAAAGGAACCGGCGATGGCAAAGGAATTTATATCAATGCCAAACAGACCCAGGAATGGTTCTCCCACGAAAAGAAAAAGAAACATCATGCCGAAAGATACGAGGGTTGCCTTGCCGGCCTCAATGCCTCCGCTTTTCTTTTTTAAATCAAGAATGATCGGTATATTTCCGGTAATATCGATGACGGCAAACAAAACCATGAACACAGTAAAGATATCAATAATCTTGATTTCCATTTCAGGCGAAATCTGGGTTTTTGGTTAGTGGGTCTGAGCTTTATATAAAACGTTTAAAAACAATGGTTTGCAATCTTTTAGTGTATGATAGAAAACACCAATAACTGGGTTATGTTAGAATAATTGGATCGTTTTCTTATTGTCACTTACCTGACTATCTTCATCTCATCGATCAGATGCCGGGCTTCGGCAAACTTGTCGATGACAAATAAGATATACCGCACGTCCACACTGATGGTTCGCTGTATTTCAGGTTCAAAATCTATGTCGCCGGTCATGGCTTCCCAGTTGCCATCGAAGGCCAGTCCGATTAATTCCCCATTGCCATTGATGACCGGACTACCCGAATTACCGCCGGTTATATCGTTATCACTGATAAAACAAACCCGCATGGTATCATTCACCGCGTATTCCCCATAATCCTTTTCTTGATAAAGGTCTTTCAGTTTATCCGGAACGACGAATTCCCAGTTGTCCGGATCTTCTTTTTCCATCACGCCTTTGAGGGTGGTATAATACTTATAATATACCGCATCCCTGGGAGAATAACCATCTATATCACCGTAAGAAAGCCGCATGGTGAAATTGGCATCGGGATAGAATTTTTCATCCGGGTTCATTTCCATCAGGCCGGTTAAAAACAGCCTTTGTCCCCTGTTGATGTGCCTGTTGTATTTTTGAACCTGGTTCAGGACGGAGTCGTAAGATTCATGGATGGAGAGGGCAGCCTGAAAAGCCAGATCTTTTCTGAGATCCCTTTCTCTGGGATTTTCAAGAAATTCATAAAACGCAACAGAATCGACAATTAATGACTTATCAAACATTTTGTCCACAAACCTGTCTATGTTCCCCCGGTACTTTTTCCGGATGGTTTCATAAACATCAGGGTGAAACCTTTCAGGAATCTTTTCCTGGTATAATTTCAGCATGGCTTTGGTTACTTTCTTATCCGTGGGCGGATTATAATTTTTGTAGAAATCTTTTCCTTCATCAGTTAAATACTCAACCATTTCTTCGTAATTATCCTCATCATCCTTCAATTTTTCATATAATGATTTGGCCTCGTATGAAAAATCGATGGCTTCACAACTTCTCATAAAACTTTCGTTCATGTATTGAGCGGCACGAAGATAGGGATTTTGCTTTTCCACGTTTTTTTCAATGATTTCCAGGGCATTCCCATACTTTTTTTCCCGGCCGGAATTTTCTCCGACCCATTCGAGGAATTCATTCTCAAGGGCTCTTTTTTCTTCAATGATATTCAGTCTTTTCATCCCTTTATTCTGCCCAATGGAATATTTCCAGTAATTCGTGGAACGGGAATATTTTGTGGCATACTGAATTCTTACCTTATCGCTTGCCTGCATGTCGGCCAGGAGAATTTCCTGTCGAACACCGCGGACTTTTATGCGGGTTTTATTAACGATGTCTCTTATTTTGCCCAGGTTAAAGGAAGTGATGTACCTGATGGTGGAACCGGGAAAACCGAGTACCATGGTAAAGTCTCCCCTGTCATATCCTTTAAGTGAGATGGGCAGGTATGCCTCTGTTTTTAAAGGCACATTTTCTTCGCTGTATTCTGCAGGATTCCCGGATTCATCGCCATATACCCTGAAAAGGCTGAAGTCGCCGGTATGCCTTGGCCAGGTCCAGTTATCGGTGTCAGCCCCAAATTTCCCGATGGATGAAGGGGGAGCGCCTACAAACCGGACATCCGGATATTCCTTATAAACAAAAAGATAAAACTGGGTATTTTCAAAAAATGACTTTACGGAGGTTAAATAAAAGTCATTATCATAATTAAGCGAATCTTCCAGATCATTGCTTTTCATATTGATGATCTTGTTTCTTTCTTCTTCCGTGAGGGTATCAGACAGGGCACCCGTAATTGTTTCGGTCACATTTTCTATTTTATGAAGAAATTTTACGGACAGGCTTGGGGTATTCAATTCCTCGTGGTGGGAAGCTGCCCAGAACCCATCAGCCAGGTAATCATTTTCCACGGAACTGTGGTATTGAATGGCGCTGTATCCGCAATGGTGATTGGTTAATATCAGTCCCTTCTCGGAAATCACTTCTCCGGTACATCCCCCCCCGAAAATAACGATGGCGTCTTTCAGACTTAATCCGTCTTCACTGTAAATATCGCTTGCTTCCATCGTTAAGCCTTTTTCCTCCATGATTTCCAGGTTTAATTCTTTGAGAAGGGGTAACAGCCACATCCCTTCATCGGCCCGGGTCAATGAATGAATTATAAAAACGGTCAGAATGACCAACAACAATTTTTTCATCTGTGATAAGATTTATGTTAAACTATTATATACTTCAAACAAATAATCAATTTTAAAAATAACTTATGTTTTACGATTAAATGTTCATATTTGGTTTATTTTTTGTCTTACAGTTCATCATGGTTTAACCGTTACCTGATTTTAGAAACAGCATTCAAAAAAAAAGGTTTTTCTTTGCAAATGAATTTCTATTCTGCCAATATTTGGGGCAATAACCATAACCGATAATTTGTTTTTTGAACATGTCCACAAAAATACGAAAAACTGAATTACGAAACTTAAATAAAACTGAATTAACTTCATTAATGGAAAGTATTGATGAGAAGCGGTTTAGGGCAAAACAAATCCATCAGTGGTTATGGCAAAAAAAAGTGGATGCCATTTCAGAAATGAAAAACCTGCCTAAAAGTCTTATTGAAAAGCTGGAAGACAAATATACCATTAACAAGATAAAGACAATTACCAGGCAAGAAAGTCAGGACCGCACCATCAAATATGGGTTTGGCCTCATGGATGATGCCATCGTGGAAGGGGTATTGATCCCTTCCCGGGGGAGGACGACTGCCTGCATTTCCTCACAGGTTGGATGCAAGCTTGGATGCCGGTTTTGTGCCACCGGTTTGATGAAATTCCATCGTAACTTGTTTCCTGCTGAGATGGTCGATCAGGTTATTGCCATCGATGAGGATTCATGGAATCAATACAGGCATAAACTCTCCAATATAGTATTCATGGGTATGGGAGAACCCTTATTGAATTTTGAGAATGTGATGAAGTCCATAGAAATTCTGACTTCAGAAGATGGCCTGGCGTTTTCCCCACAAAGGGTCACTGTATCAACGGTGGGCATGGTGGATAAGATAAAAGAGATGGGTGACCGGAAGGTGCGGTTCAACCTGGCGGTTTCCCTTCACACGGCCAACAATGACAAGCGGTCTGAATTAATGCCGGTAAATAAGACCAATCCGCTGAATGATCTGATAAAAGCACTGAAATACTTCCATCATAAAACCCAAACACGGGTTACCTACGAATACATTCTGTTAAAAGGAATCAATGACAGCGCGGCAGATGCAAAACAACTGGCCGATTTCTGCAAAATCATCCCCAGCAAAGTAAACCTTATTGAGTACAATCCCATTGAAACCGGCGATTTTAAGAAAACCGACGAAGCCACCAGGGATGCTTTTATCCAATTGCTGGAGGAAAGAAAAGTGGTGGTAAATCTTCGCCGAAGCAGGGGAAAGGATATTGATGCGGCTTGCGGTCAGCTGGCAATAAAAAATGGTTAGTCCGTGAATATTTTTGATGTGTGATTCAAGTCACAAACGGTATTTCAAGCTGGCCGTCCGTAAGCCTGAAGCTTTTTCGGTGAAAAGGTGTTAATCCGCATCTTTGGATAGCTTCCCGGTGCGACCGGGTGGCATAGCCTTTGTTTTTATTCCATCCATATTCAGGATGTATTTTATGAATCCGGTTCATGTAGTCGTCCCGCCAGGTTTTCGCTAAAACAGATGCTGCGGCAATGGCCGCATATTTGCCATCCCCTTTGATGATGCATTGGTGGGGAACGTTTTTGTAAGGGGTAAAATAATTGCCGTCAATAAGAAGGAACTCCGGCATGGCTTTCAGGCCGCTCAGGGCATCATGCATGGCTCTTACCGATGCCTGAACAATATTGATTTGATCAATGATTTTATTATCCACAGCAGCTACTGCAAAAAATCCGGCTTCTTTCTCTATTATTTTTTTTAATTCCTGACGCTGACTTGCAGATAACTTTTTTGAGTCATTTAAAAGGGGATGGTAAAAACCAGGTTTCAGTATAACTGCTGACGCAAAAACCGGTCCGGCCAGACAACCTCTTCCTGCTTCATCAATTCCTGCTTCAAGCCTTCCTTCTTTATAACAGGACAATAATGCCGGTTTTGAATTTTTATGGCTTACTTTATTTTCTGAATGCTTTTCCATATTCTTTCCGCCGTTTTGTCCCAGGTAAAATAATCCCTTCTTTCTTTGCCTTTTTCTATGAGCTGATTCCTCAGGTCAGCATCTTGATAGATTTTAACCAGTGACTCGGTGATTTCTGCTTCTGAGAATGGATTGGTCAGGATGGCGGCATCCCCGGCAATCTCCGGCATGGATGTGATGTTGGAAGTGATGACCGGGGTATTCGAGTACATGGCCTCAATGATGGGCATGCCAAATCCTTCAAATATAGAAACAAATGTGAGGGCAGTGGCTGCCGCATAAAGCCTGCATAAGTTGGCGGGGGACTGGCGGCCAAGAAACATGACTTTGTCTTTATGTTTCATTTTTTCATAAGTCTGCTCCATGTCACCCGTCTTAAAAAACTTAACGCCAATCACCACCAGGCGCATGTCAGCATTGGTCTTTCTGATAAACTTGTCAAATGCTTTTAACAACCTTACGATGTTTTTGCGGGGATGAAGATTGCCTACAAAAAGAAAGTAATTCTTCCCATGGGTGAAATCATTTTTTACCACAGTCTTTTCTTCCTCTGAAAGAGGCTGATAAAACTCATTGGCGCCATTATATACCACATCAATTTTGTCATCTTCAATATCATAACTCTTTTGAATATCTTTTTTTGAATATTCCGAGACAGTAATGATCCTGGTGGCTTTCCGGGCAAACTTCGGGAAGAAGTATAGGTAATAATTCCTGGTGAAATAGGGCAAATCCATTGGCCGGTGATAGAAGTTAATATCATGTATCACTGAGATGGTTGGAATCCTTATTCTTAAAGGGATATATCCATCCGGTGAAAAGAACAAGTCAATGTGATGTTTTTTCATGGCGAGCGGTATGCTTATCTCAAACCACCAATACCATAAAAACGGGTGTCGGGCAGGAGGTCCCATCACCACAGGGGTGATGTTAGAAGAGAAAATAAATGACTCATCATAGGGACGATCAAAGAAGAAGATGAACTCAACTTCAGGGTGACTGGTCGTCATGCGTTTCAGGGTTTCTACACTGAACCAACCTATTCCGTCAAGTTTATCCTTTATTAATAATCTGGCATTTACTCCTATTCGCATATTGTTTTTTTAATCTATAAAAATATCTATTTATTATGGCTTAACTTATTACATTTGCAAAAAAAACAAAAATTTATTTTGAGAAGAAAATTCGTAACAAATCTGGCTTTATTATTATTCCTGAATCTTTTAATAAAGCCATTCTGGATTTTTGGGATAGACAGGACAGTTCAAAATATGGTGGGGGCAGAAAGTTATGGATTTTATTTTTCCTTGTTTAACTTTTCCATATTGCTTAACATCATCCTGGACTTTGGCATCACCAACTTCAATAACCGGGATATAGCGCAAAACAATCAACTCTTAAGCAAGTACCTGTCGAATATTTTTATGCTGAAGCTTTTGTTGGCCGTGGTTTATTTTGTCATAAGCTTTGCCATTGGGTTGATCATCGGATATGAACTGATACAGTTTAAGCTTTTGGTGTTTTTGTTATTCAACCAGTTTCTGGCTTCCTTTATTCTTTATTTACGCTCCAACATCAGTGCCCTGCATTATTTTAAAACGGACAGCCTGATCTCGGTGCTGGACAGAACACTCATGATAATCATCTGTGGCATTTTGCTGTGGGGGAACGTAATGTCCACATCATTCCGGATCGAATGGTTTGTATATGCCCAAACCCTTGCCTATGGCATCACTTTTTTCATTACTTTTCTGATTGTGCTTTCCAAATCAGAGTTTTTCAGAATACAATTTGACAAAGCCTATACCATTGCCATTCTGAAAAAAAGCTTTCCTTTTGCCTTGCTAACCCTGTTAATGGCATCATACACGAGAATTGATTCCGTTATGCTGGAGCGTATGCTGGCAGATGGAAAAGAACAGGCAGGGATTTATGCCCATGCCTTCCGGATATTCGATGCCTTCTCGATGTTTGCCCTTTTGTTTGCCGGTTTGTTGCTGCCGATTTTTTCAAAAATGATAAAGCAGAAAGAACCCATCGGTCACCTTACCCAGTTTTCTTCCCTTTTGCTGATGGCTCCGGCCATACTGATTGCTTTTGCTTCGGTATTTTACCGCTATGAAGTGATGGATTTGCTGTATAAGGAAATCATTGATCAGTCAGCCGAAGTATTTGGTGTGCTGATATTTGGATTTGTGGCCGTATCCACCACCTACATATTCG
Organism: uncultured Bacteroidales bacterium; assembly: GCA_964346235.1. GTDB lineage: Bacteria > Bacteroidota > Bacteroidia > Bacteroidales > CAYFUP01 > CAYFUP01. The sequence goes on from CAYFUP010000147.1 coordinate 7,271, forward strand.
GCACATTGCTGACCGCCAATGGTAACTTAAAACACTTGAACCTCATGGCAACCATTGGGGTTGTGACCAATGTGGTGTTAAACATTATTTTAATACCCCAGTATAAAGCCCTCGGTTCTGCCATTGCCAGTGTGATTACGCAGTTTGTGACAGCCCTGGTCCAGGTATTCCTGGCCAAAAATATTTTTAAACTGCATATCAACTGGAAGATAATCGGGTTGTTTCTGTTATATGCCTTTATTGTTTTTGGAGCCGGCAATATATTGCAGCGATTTGATTTTTACTGGTTGTATGAATTTACCGGCATGCTGGTTTTTGGTGGATTGGTGGCCATATTGATACGATTGATCAACCTCAGGGTATTATACCAAATAGTTCGTTATGGTGATTAGCTTTTGGCGATTGTAAGAAGTAAAATTGTTTTTAGTTGACTACTTTTATAGATTCTAAGGATATAAAAATACATTGTTGGAAGAATATTATTTGAGTTCGAGAAAGTGGGATAGCAATTCAAACAACTTGATATTATTTAGG
>CAYFUP010000148.1:0-7698 GCA_964346235.1 uncultured Bacteroidales bacterium
TCATTATACTCATTTTTTCACATAAAACTGATATTCCCAGTCATGTCCGATAATCGGCAGGCTCTGAACTTTGGATAAGTTAATGTGAAAAAATGAGTATAATGAGAGCACTTTGGACAAGCTTCCGATTTCGTGAGACAACGCAAAAGAAATGGAAGATTTGTTCACGCCGTCAATATGCTCCTCATGTCCATTCTTATCTTTTAGGATCAAAAAGCGGGTATAGTTTTTCTTATTGCTTTCTATACCCGCTTCAATGACTTCGAGATCATACATTTTGGCTGCCTGTTCACTGGATATGGCGCCAATACCTTTCAGGTTTTCTTCTCTGATTTTTTTTGCGCTCAGCGCTGTATCAGCACTTTCAATGGAGCGGATATGCGGATATTTTTCAAAAAAATCCTGGCATTGTAAAATGGCCATGGAATGGGAGTAAACTTCTTTTATATCATCAACGGATTGGCCGGGCAAGGCAACCAGGTTTTGCTGAATGCGAAGGTAAATCTCACCGATAATTTGCATGTTGGACTCTTTCATCAGCTTGTAATTCGGAATGATGCTTCCGGCAACCATGTTTTCTATGGCCATGATCCCATAATCTGCATGCTGGTTTTTCAAATTATCAAACAGGTTTTTGAAAGTATTTCCTGGTATTATTTCAATTTTTTCTTTTTCAAAATAGCTGAGGGCGGCAATTTCGTGAAATGCTCCATAACCTCCCTGTATGGCAACTCTTTTCATGGCGCAGGGTTATTTTTTTGTTTTTTGATTCATTTATAATTTAAATTTTAAAACATTCTTGTGTGTTGGAGAAAAAAGGCGTTTATTATTTCATTTCCAGTGATTTATTGCCTCCTATCAAAAAAAAATCCCGAAAAAACTTTTCGGGATTATTTATATTCTTTGACCAATATTACTTATACAAATAATCCCTCAGGTGATTTTAAAATAAAAAAACCAGAAAAAAAGATTATATGTGTTCAGAAATTGGTTCATTTTTATCTAATTGAAGGAACAAAATTAATGAATTATATGACAAAAACAAACAATCAACTGAAAATAGTTCCATTTAAAGTTAGAAATAAACCAGCGCCTTAATGACACCGTCCCTGTAGTTTTTTACAAGGTCAAATGCCTCCGGCACCTCATCCAGTTGATATTGATGGGTGACCATTTGTTTTCCGTCTATTTTACCTGATGCCATTAAATCCAGCGTTTCTTCCAGGGTTTTGTTTTGCCGGCGTGCGTGGATGATGGAAAGTTCATGCCTTCTTGCCAGGTCTGAGCCGAACGAATATCTGTCAAATTCCGGGATACCAATGACAATGACTTTTCCTCCGGGCTTTAATACTTCCAGAGCGGTATCCATTGCATCTTGCTGGCCACAGCATTCAAAAACAACATCCAGTGAATACGGTTCCATTTTTTTTATTTCCCTGGTAACATCTTGTTTATTAGGATTATAGGTAGTTAATGCCCCAAGTGATTTGGCTTTTTGGATCCGGGCATCAATTTTTTCTGAAACATAAAAGTCTTTCTGCCCATGGGCTTTAGCTGCAAGCATTATACTAATACCAATCGGGCCGAAGCCTAATATTCCGATTTTAGCATTTTTTATGGCTTCTGCCAACTTGTATGCATAGTTACCAATGGTAAGGGGCTCTGATAAGGCTCCGTCTTCTATGGGCTGATTTTTGCTGAGTTTCACACATTGACTTTCAGGCAATACAATATATTCAGCAAGATTGCCTTCTCTTTGTCCCGGGTTACCCAGAAATATATTATTGAGACAGGTATGAAACCTGCCAATTAGGCATTGCTCGCAATATCCGCATGCGATGGACGGTTCAACGGCTATTTTATCACCCGGTTTCACACTGCTTACTTTGCTGCCGGTGGCTTCTACAATTCCCGCGCCTTCATGGCCTATGGTGTGCGGATATTCGACTACCTGATTGCCAATCCGTCCCTCCGCATAATAGTGTATGTCAGACCCGCAAATGCCCATCACCTGCATTTTTATCAATACCTCATTATCTTCGCTTATTTCCGGTTTTGGGGCATCAATAATTTCTATTTTGTTAATCCCCGTTAAAGCAGCTTTTTTCATTTTTTTTATTGTTGTGATATGTTAATATGCTTGAAACACCTGGCACATTCGTTTTGTTTGATTGTTCTTTCCAAATTGCTTTGCCCGTTTGTTTTATCAGAAACACTGGTAAACTTCCATGAGAATAAAAGAACAGTCTTTATATCCTTGGCATTATCTATTAAACAGTGGAACGAAGCCACAATTAAAACGTTTAAAAACAAATGTTTACATATGTGAAAAACCAGCTAATTAATCTAAAGTGTTTCTAAGAATGGGTCAGGAACACGCTATCCGAGCCTTAAGTGTCAGGAGTTTACTGGTCGCAGATGATTGGGGCTTAAAGTGAGCATAACGCAGTTATTGACATTTTCTTAGAGCCACTAAATACATGGGGGAGTATGTTTTACTATTGTATGTTCAGATTGAGCAACTCCCTCAGAATTAGACCGACAGCTCCTTTGACAGCGACCTTTCCGGGAATGCTGGTCTTAAGCATTTTAACCTTATTGGTGGTATTGGAAAGCTGTTCGCGCTGAAATACTTCATAAAGCCGGTTGATGAAAAAATCACCGGATGTAATCACCTTACCACCTAATATGACGGCTTCCGGATTGAGCAAATTGGTCATGTTGGCGATTGAAACACCCAGAATATCTGCGGCTTCCAAGAATATTCCGAGGGCAAACTCATCACCTGTGTTGGCAGCAGTGGCCAGTTTCTTTACATCAATCAGGCTGCTGTCATAATTTGTAAGCAGATTAACAACAGATTCAGGATGATTATTAATGCGTTCTTTGGCGATTTCTTCGATTCCTCTGCCCGATGCAAAGCATTCCAGACAATTATGTTTACCGCATACACATTTTCTTTGAACATTTGTATTGGAAAATATCCTGGTGTGACCAATCTCTCCGGATATTCCATCAAAACCGGACATTGGTTTTCCATCGGAAATAATTCCCGAACCAATTCCATAACCTACATTAACGAAAATAAAATCATCTAATCCGTGATTACCGTAATATAGTTCTCCAATGGCCATTGCCCTGACCACATTTTGAATGATGACAGGGATACGGAATTTTTCTGCAATGGGTTTTTTCAGGTTAATTTTTTTCCAGTTGAAATTTGGGGAATATTCAATCACCCCTTTATTGTTGATATAACCTGCTGCAGCAATCCCTATCCCCAGAAGTTTGGATAGATCAATGCCTGATTTTTTAATTAAATAATCAATGATGGAATAAATTCGCTGCAAGTCTTTATCAAAATCCTGCTGGGCTTTGCTCGGCGCATCGATTTCAAGGATGGTGTTGGCATTTAAATCGGTAATGGTGGAGTATATATGCGTTCTTCCCCAATCGATACCGATCACATAGTTTTTTTCACCATTAAATTCTACAATCTTAGGTGGTCTTCCCCCTTTGGACTCGCCCAGACCGGTTTGCCGGACAAGCTTATCTCTGGTGATTAAGTCATCTACAATTCGGGTGACAGTGGGAGCGGAGATGCCGGTTTGATGGACAATATCAATTCTTGAGATTTGCTTCGCATTTCGAATGGCGTTCAGTACTTTTACTTTGTTCAATCGGTTAACTTGATTTACATTATCATGATTCGGTTGTTTATCAGTGCTTCTCATGAAATTGTGCAATGAATGTTATGGTGTTTTTATTTGTCTCTGCTAGCGGATTTTAGATAACCTAAGGAGGGGTTATTTCACCATTCATATCCCATAAATCCTCCCAGCTTTGATTATCCTTCCATAAAAAGACTTGTCCTTTGATCAGTCTGCACCCCTTATCAATGGCAGCGATTTCAGCCATTTCCTCTTCAGTCAGCGGATCTTCTGTGGCACATTTCAGGTTACTGTGGTATTCGTTTTCGTAAACAGAAAATGGTATGGGTATTTGTCCCCTTTGAACAGCCCATTTAATACATATTACAGCGGGATGTGCCTGATGATTCTTAGCTATTTTTAGGATGACCGGATCTTCGATATCTACGGTATCTTGTTCGGTCTTATCCCTGTCAGGCCGAGTAGGAGAGCCAATGGGAGCAAATCCGATGGGTTGGATATCATTATCAAGGCAAAACTGAAAGAACTCCGGTTGCTGAAAATGAGGGTGTAATTCCATTTCATTGGTTACCGGCTTTATTCTGGCATCTCTTAACAAAAGTTTCAGTTTGGCTTCTGTCATATTAGATGTACCGATATTCCGGACCAATCCCTTATCAACCAGTTCTTCCATTTGTCGCCAGGTCTTCATAAAGTTTTCATGGATGTAAGGTTTGGCATCCGGATCGCGCTCATCCACCCGGGCTCCCGGTTTGTGATAGTTTGGAAATGGCCAGTGAACCATATACAGATCCAGATAATCCAGTTGCAAATCATTCAGGGATTTTTTACATGCTTCGAGTACATTATCGTGCATGTCATTCCATAATTTGGAGTTAATCCATAATTCTTCCCTTTTAACCACCCCTTCATCAAATAAGCCTTTTAGCATATTTCCGATATGCTTTTCATTGCCATAGACTGAAGCACAGTCTATATGCCTGTATCCGGTTATAATGGCCCCTTTGACTGCATGGGCTATCTCATCATGGGTGAAGCGGTCGGAGCCAAATGTTCCCATGCCAACACCGGAAACTTCAGCTCCGCTATAGAGCTTTCTCAACGGTACTTTACTGGTATCTATTTTTTCTAATCTATTCTGATTACTCATCATTCAATTGTTATTTTAATGACACTATGAAAACCAACTAATTATTCTAAAGCACTGCTTATTTGATTTCCTCATCAAAAACCACAGCCACTTTACCACATTTTCCGCCGTCCATTAACTGGTAGGCTTCCGCAGCTTTTTCCAGGGTAAACCTGTGGGTTACTAATTCTTCAGGATGTATTCCCCATCTGTCAAGTCGCTCAACCAATTCTTCCATTTTCCAGGTGGAAGTCACCCATGATCCATAAATGGCAACTTGTTCATGAATAATATCGGGACTGGGATTGAATTCTACCGTACCTCCTTCACCCAGGAAGGCAACTTTGCCCCATTTTCTGGTACCCCTGATGGCCAATTGTCGTCCATGGGTGTTCCCGGAGGCATCTATGCTGCGCTCGCAGCCATGCCCCCCGGTTAGTTCTTTTATTTTATCAAGTGCCGAATCATCTGATACATAGGCATGATCGACCAGTCCCTTTTCAATGGCCAGATCAACCCTGTCTTTTACTACATCAAATGCAATGAGTTTTTCGGCACCCATGGCTTTGGCGAGCATCAAGGTAGCTAAACCAACAGGACCGAGGCCAACGACCAATACGGCATCATTTCCACAGATACCGATTTTTTCAAGTCCCTCATATACGGTTCCGAAACCGCAGGCCACCTGGGCACCATCAGTATATGTCAGACCATCCGGCAATAGTATAAGATCTTTTTCATCAGCCAGTATATATTCTGCCATGCCTCCGTCGCGCTGCCAGCCATAAGCTTTTCTGTGCTCACTGGTGCAGGAAATCATGTATCCCCTGCGGCAATCATTACAGACTCCGCAGCCTGAGATGTGGTAAACAACAACCCTGTCGCCTTCTTTGAAACGTTTAAGCTCAGGACCGCATTTTACAATCTGTCCGCATGGTTCATGACCTGCGACCACGTTTTGATAAGCTTCCGGTCCTTTGCCAAGGTGCTCACGGTAAATCGCTCGAATGTCGCTACCACATATCGTAGAGGATTTTGTTTTTAGTATTACTTGTCCAGGTCCGGGTTCAGGAACTTCAACTTCCTGGAATTTTACAGTGCTGTTGCCTGGTAAAAAGGCACCGGTCATAGTTTTTTTAAATTCAGTCATAATATAAGTTTAGGTTTTATGTTTATTTCTTTTATGGATTTTTATTTGGTTTAGTATACTTTATAGAAAATCAGCATCTTAATAAGATGCAGCGATTTTTATGCAATATTACATAATTTCAAGGTGAAATTAAAATAAAATGTATGATATTTTTTAATAAATTTTCTGTTGATAACTTCAGTAAAAATTATTTCATCAAAAAATCATCACCACGCGTTAATTTTTTGGTAAATGAAATTTGTAGGTTCTGTAACCGAAAATGGTGATGACGATAAAACATATCAAAGGCAATATAAATGAGAAGTTCACTTCAGGAACCCCCAGGATTCTGACGTCTGAAAGTGCTGCCCCGCCAATATCCAGGATTTTCCCCTGTAGGGGAGGCATCAGTGCGCCACCGACAATGGCCATCACCAGAAAAGCCGAACCGAATTTTGCATCATCACCCAGTCCGCGCAATGCAATGCCATAAATGGTAGGGAACATTAACGACATGCAGAAAGAAATGGCCACCAGGGTATATAATCCCGCCATTCCATGAATAAACATGGTAAGCATGGTAAAGAATATTCCGCCTATGGCCAGGAACATTAATAGCCTTCCTGAGTTTACATATTTGAGCAAATAGGTGAACAGAAACCTTCCCATTAAAAAAAAGCCCATGGCCACCATGTTATAATAAACGGCTGTAGTATTATCGATGCCTAAATTTTCAGCATAATGAAAAATGAAAGTCCAGCACATGATTTGAGCACCCACATAAAATGCCTGCGCAACAACCCCTTCCCGGTACCTTTTTAGTTTGAAGATTCGCTTTATAACGGTTCCGACTTTCAAAGAATGGTCTTTATCCCCATCTTTTGGCATTTTGGTGAAAACAATGATCAGAAGGATTACCAGAACGATAGCTCCCAGCATTAAATAGGGGTCACGGATTACTTCCAAATCATGCGTTCTGATGGCCGCTTTTCGTGCTTCAGGAAGATTGGCATACGTTAAATCATCTGATTTAAGGGCCGCAAGAATGAACATCTGTGCAGTTATCATTCCCAATAAGGAACCAACGGGGTTAAAGGCCTGGGCCAGATTGAGCCTTCGTGTGGCTGTTTCTTCCGAGCCCATGGAGAGGATGAATGGATTGGACGTGGTTTCAAGAAATGCCAATCCAAATGTTAACACGTAATAGGCAATCAGAAAATAAGCAAATACCTCGAACTTGGCAGCCGGATAAAACATAAAGGCGCCGGAGGCATATAATATCAGTCCGATGATTATCCCGGATTTGTAAGTAAACTTTTTTATGAAAATGGCAGCCGGCAGCGCCATGGTAAAATAGCCTCCATAGAAAGCAAATTGCACCAGCGCAGCCCGGTAATTGGATATTTCCAGCACTTTCTTGAAAGCAGAAACCATGGGGTTGGTAATATCATTGGCAAATCCCCACAATGCAAATAGACTGGTTATTAATATAAATGGAACAAGTAAATGCTTTGGTACCACAGGATCATTGAACTTCTTCATCTTATTTCATTTTAAATGATTATTACTATATTTTTTTACCCTCAGGATGATCAATCTATACAGGTTAGAAAATGGCTGTATATCCATTCCTTTTTCACTTTATAAAAAGATAAAAATCATATAATCAATAACATATAATACAGGATGCCTCATTATTAAAGGGGCTAAAAATATGAAATAAAAATAAAAATTCAAGGACTTGGTTTTTTTATAGGCTCTTATTAATG
>CAYFUP010000149.1:0-2440 GCA_964346235.1 uncultured Bacteroidales bacterium
ATTTTAGTATTTTGGATGGGAATACATTGGAGCGTTACCAAAAATGCCAAGATTTTATTTAGATTTGGCAACTATTGGATGTATTTTTTTTGCTATCCATTGATTTAATTTTTAGTCAATTAAATCGGAATATAATAGTGAAATTATTTGTTCAATTATTCATAATATTAAATTATTGATTAATTCATGGTTTTTTTTTAGTTTTAAGGTTCAAAATGATTTTTATTATTAATTTATAATCAATTTAAATATCGCTTTTAACAATGTACATTTTAGGATTTGATATTGGCTCGGTCTCACTGAATACAGTTGTTTTAAATGAAAAAGATGAAATTCTTGAAGAATTTTATGACTATTGTCACGGTAAACCTTTTATCACCCTCAATAGCCGGCTTTTAGAAATCTTTAAAAAATATCCTGAAAGTGATCTGAAAAAACTGGCTTTTACCGGATCAGGCGGTAAAAAAGCAGCATCTCAGCTGGGGGGCATATTTGTCAATGAAATTATTGCCCAGTCTGCTGCCGTTACCAGATATTATCCGCACACCAAAACGGTTATCGAAATGGGCGGGGAGGATTCCAAGCTGTTGTTTATGGAAAACGGACAGCTAAACGGCAAGTCCCATTTAACCGACTTCTCCTTGAACAGCCTTTGCGCAGCGGGAACCGGTTCTTTCCTCGATCAGCAGGCAAAGCGTATTGGGGTAAATATTGAAAATGAATTTGGTGAATTGGCCCTTCAGTCCGAGAATCCTCCCAGAATTGCAGGTCGCTGCAGTGTTTTTGCCAAAAGTGATATGATACATCTTCAGCAAATCGCTACGCCCGTCAAGGATATCATCGCCGGATTATGTTTTGCCGTGGCGCGGAATCTGAAAAGCACCCTGGGCAGGGGCAAAAAGTTTGAGTTTCCGGTACTTTTTCAGGGTGGTGTGGCTGCCAATGCCGGGATGGTAAAAGCTTACCGGGAATTATTGAATGCCGGGGAAGATGAATTGATGGTTCCTGAACATTATGCTGCCATGGGCGCCATTGGTGCTGTGCTTGCTGCCAATCCGGATGATGCTGAATATAAGCCTTTTGCCGGATCTCAGGCATTGGAAGAACTTATCAACCGGAAAGATAATCAACCCGGACAGGGACTGGAGACATTGACTTATCAGTCTAAAGAATATAACAAGGAAATTATTGATATCTCCGGCAACAATTCGGTTACCGATGTGTACCTGGGTGTGGATGTGGGTTCACTAAGTACAAACATTGTTTTAATTGATGAAAATTATCAGGTGGTGGCCAGAAGGTATCTGCCCACGGCCAGCAAACCAATCAATGCCATCCGTCAGGGAATGAAAGAAATCAATGAAGAAATCGGAAATAAAATCAATGTGATTGGCGTCGGCACCACAGGATCAGGAAGATACCTGACGGGCGACTTCATCGGGGCGGACAGTATTCAGAATGAAATCACCGCACAGGCCACAGGCACCATCATGTTTGATCCGGAAGTGGATACCATCTTTGAAATAGGGGGACAGGATTCCAAATATATCCAGATCGAGGACGGGGTCATTGTCGATTTTGAAATGAATAAGGTTTGTGCCGCGGGGACAGGTTCCTTCCTGGAAGAGCAGGCCGAAAAACTGGAGATTAATATTAAGGAGGAATTCGCTCAACTGGCTTTTAAATCGGATAATCCCTCCAGACTGGGGGAGCGCTGCACGGTATTCATGGAAAGCGACCTGAATTCCATTCAGCAAAAAGGGGAGTCCACCGAAAACCTGGTGGCCGGACTGGCTTATTCTACTGTATATAATTATATAAACCGGGTGGTCAGGGATAAACCCATCGGAAACCGAATATATTACCAGGGTGGCGTGACCAATAACAAGGCCGTCGTGGCCGCATTCGAAAAGGTGACCGGAAAGACCATCCATGTACCGCCTCATTTTGATATTACCGGAGCCATCGGTGCGGCGATACTGGCCGCAGAAAACATGCCACCAGAGACCAAGACCAGGTTCAAAGGTTTTGATATCAGTGACATACCTTATGATTCGGAGAATTTTATTTGCAAGGATTGCCCCAACCACTGCGACATCAGAAAAATCTCCATTGAAGGTGAGAAACCGCTTTATTACGGGGGGATATGCGATAAATATGAAATTGAAGAAAGAAAAGGAATCGGTAAAGATATCCCGAATTTATTCAAGGAAAGAACCGAATTATTAATGGGAGGTTTTCAAGGAAGTACCTTAAGAACCATGACCGATAAATCAAACAAAGGGAAACCAGAACCTTCCGGCCATCGAAATGATGCGCAGAATGATCAGTCCGATAAATCAAACAAAGGGAAACCAGAACCTTCCGGAATGACTGAAAAAGGAATCCTTTCTGAAAAAGATAGCCCGGCTGGAAAAGATCACCCTGATGAAAAAGATAG
>CAYFUP010000149.1:2540-7597 GCA_964346235.1 uncultured Bacteroidales bacterium
CGGAAATGAAATTTCTTCAGAAAAAGATGGTGCTCTTGAAAAGGATGGCCTTGCTCAAAAAGCGCACGGCGCTGAAAGGCTTTTGGGATCTGATAAGCTGCACCATGGGAATAACGGTAAAATGACATCCATCGGCATCCCTCGAGGATTAATGCTCTTCTACCAGCAGTTCCCGTTCTGGCGTGCCTTCTTTGAATCCCTGGATTTTAACGTGGTCTTGTCCAGGGAATCCAATAAAAAAATTCTTACCAATTCCATTGAACTGATGACCTGTGAAACCTGTCTGCCTGTTGAATTGATGCACGGACAGGTGGATGATTTATTGAAGAAAGGGGTGGATCATATCTTCCTGCCCTTTATCGTGAATGTGGATGGTGAAAAAGATAATCCCACCAACAATTGCAACTGTCCCTGGATACAATCCCATCCTTTCATGATCAAAGCAGCATTTAATGATCATCCGGATAAAGATAAGCTGCTTATTCCAACTTTTCACCTGCGTTATTTCAATACCGCCTTCAAAGATGAAATCACTTCCTTCATGAAGGAGACTTTTGGCATTTCTAAGCAAAAGGTCCTGAAGGCAGTAAAGATGGCGCTGGAAGCCCAGGATAGTTTTGATAAAGCCATCGAGGAGCGGGGAAAGGAGGTCCTTGCCAACTTGCCTGAGGACAAAAAAGCTTTTGTGATTATTGGAAGGCCTTACAATACCGGTGATACCATGCTGAACCTGAACCTTGTAGATAAACTGATTGGCAGCAATGTACTCCCTGTGCCTTTGGATTTTTTGCCTTTGAAAGAAGAAAATGTTTTTGAGGATTTTCCGATGATGTATTGGCCTAACGGACAAAAAATACTGGCTGCCATGAAAATCATCAACAAGTATGACAACCTGCATGCCTTGTATTTGAGTAATTTCCGCTGTGGACCCGATTCTTTCATCCTTCATTTCATCAAACAGGAAAAGAACCTGAAACCTTTCCTGCATCTTGAGATTGATGAACATAGCGCCAATGCCGGGGTAATCACCAGAATAGAAGCTTTTCTTGACAGCCTGGAAGGTTATGAAAAGCGAAAAAAAGATGAGAAGAAAGCTTTATCATCCCAAAATGGGAACGGCCTGTCCAATCAAAGGGTCCTGTATTTCCCCTATGCCCGTGATACTGTTCATGTGCTGTCTGCAGCCTGCCGGTATTGCAACATTCCTTCGGAAGTATTGCCCATGCAGGATGAAACGGACATTGAACTGGGGCGGAAACATACCAATGGCAATGAATGTTTCCCGTTTGTCGCCACCACCGGAAGTTTTCTGAAAAAGATCCTTCACCCGGACAGCGAACCGGAAAAACTGTCTTTTTTTATGCCGGATCATAATGGTCCCTGTCGCTTTGGGGAGTATAATAAATTGCAGCGAATTATATTCGATAACCTGGGTTATCAGGATGTGGACATCGTGCATCCCAGTAATGAAGATTCTTATGCGAGCATCGCACCGGGCCAGTCCGTCAAATGGAGAAAAGCATCCTGGAAAGGCATTCTGGCGGTTGACCTGATTCGCAAGATGTTGCAGCAAATCAGGCCTTATGAAATTCATAAAGGGGATGCCGACAAGGTTTACCAGGAAGCCTTGAAGGCCATTATCCAATCTGTGGAGAAGGAGGGAGGCGACGGGCTGCCTGGCATTCTTAAAAAATATGCCCATGCTTTTAGATCAATACCGTATCATAAAACCCACAGAAAACCCGTAGTTGCTGTTGTTGGTGAGATTTTTATGAGGGATAATCCCTTTTGCAGCGGTTTTCTGGTTGAACGTCTTGAAAAACTCGGTGCAGAAACCCTCATGGCACCCTTTGGGGAGTGGGTGTATTATTCCACATACCGGTTCAAAAGAGACAGCAAATGGAAAAGAAACATGAAAGGCATTGCCAAATCACAATTGCAATATCAGTTTCAAAAATATTATGAACATCAATATACCAGGATTGTAGAAAAAATCTTTCCCATAGAAAAAGAAATCAGGGTGGAAGAAATGCTGGAACATTGCAATGCCTATATTCACAAAGATTATGACGGGGATCCGCCCCTGGCCATCGGTACGGCATCCATATTGTCCGATCAATTTGTTTCGGGAATCGTGAATATTTTGCCCTTCACTTGTATGCCAGGTACCCTGAACTCTGCCGTTTCCAATGTATTCCGAAAGGATTATGATGGCATCCCATGGGAAAATTTTGCTTACGACGGACAGGATGATACCAATATTGATACCCGTCTGCAGGCTTTTATGTATCAGGCCCGGGAATTCGCCAAAAGAAAGGAGTTTGATAAACAGCTGGTTGAGTTTTAAGTTGGTGCGATGCCTGATTCAACGGCTTTAGCAATGCCTGGCTCAATTCCTGGAGCTGCATCTGCTTCCATGTTTGTTTCAATGCCTGGCTTCAGTATTTGGTTCAATGCCTGCTTCCATGCCTGGCTCAATTCCTGAATCTGCATCTGATTCCATGTTTGTTTCAATGCCTGCTTCAGTATTTGATTCAATGCCTGAAAACAGAGATTTTCATCTTTCTTTGGTTTATCAACGCATACCAAAAGCATGTTCAATAAAATTTTTGTATCATTAAATAATTTGTTTTCTTTGTTCTTTTAAGAACAGGTTTAATGCTCGTAATATACTAATAATGAATTACTAATATAATAGTTGTTTTCCTATTAATTTAAAAAATAAATGTTTAATTAAAAATTTAACATAATGAAAGAATCAATAGCAATTTTATGCGCCGGAGGACCTGCTCCCGGGATAAATACAGTAGTCAGTTCCGTGGCTAAAGTTTTCCTTGAAAACGGTTACGAGGTGATTGGCGTTCATGAGGGTTATGATGGTATTTTTGGTGAGAAAGAGAACATACAATATCTGGACTTCGAATTTGCTGATATCAATTTCAACAGGGGAGGTTCGGCATTAAAAATGAGCCGTTATAAACCCAAAGATGATGAATTCCGGCCCGATTTTTTTGTTAAGCATAATGTAAAACTGCTGGTTACCATAGGTGGAGATGATACGGCATCCACTGCCAACCGGCTTGCCAAATACCTCAGGGATCATGATGTGGATGTAAAGAACATTCATGTTCCCAAAACCATTGATAATGACCTGCCATTGCCCGAAGGCATTCCAACGTTCGGATATCATTCGGCCAAAGAAGAGGGCGTAAAGATTGCCAGCACGGTTTATGAAGATGCCAGAACCAGCGGCAACTGGTTTGTTCTTTCAGCCATGGGCCGGGAGGCCGGACACCTGGCTTTCGGCATGGGGACTTCCTGTCACATGCCTATGATTGTCATTCCTGAAATGTTTGATAAAACCCAGATCAGTCTTGATAAAATCACCCGGTTGCTCATATCCAGCATCATCAAAAGAAGAATGCTGGGCATTGAATATGGCGTGGCAGTTGTCAGTGAAGGCGTTTTCCATTTTATGGATGATGAAGAAATTGAAAATGCAGGGGTGAATTTCACCTATGATGAGCACGGTCATCCCGAACTGGGCAATGTAAGCAAAGCACATATCTTTAATATCTTATTGCAAAGAAAGCTGAGGGAACTTAACGTAAAAGTAAAAAGTCGCCCTGTAGAAATTGGATACGAGATTCGTTGTATCAGGCCCATTGCCTACGATTTGAATTACACCACCCTCCTGGGCACCGGCTTATTGAAATTGTTTAAAGCCGGAAATACCGGCTGTATGGTCACCGCCGACACAAAAGGAAGCATATCTCCCCTTTTCCTGGAAGATGTAGCCGATGAGCAGGGCAAGATTAAACCGAGACTGGTAAACATCAATTCTGAGAGTGTCCAGATGGTTTACCGGAATAATCTTCAGTTTATTAAAGAAGAAGATTATGAATTGGCCGGGAAATTTCTGGCAAATCCTGAAGAATATGATTTTTATAAGATCTTAAACTGGGAAAGGAACCCTTAACAGCCATAAATTCAGCATTTCAGGAGGAACCGGATTTTGTCAGGTTGTTATAAGCATATGTCTTAGACAGCAGATTCATCCCTGGTGAATCGGATGTCCCATAAACCTGGTTGTATATAACGACCACATCACCCGTTTTTTTCTCAGTTTCTTTTAACATCCTGTCAGTCTCCCGAAAGAGATTCCATGCCTCCTTAAAAGTTGCGGGTTGTCCGCTATCAGACAGGGGTTTGTTTACTTTATTGGTTTTTTTTGTTTCAATCTGTCTTAATTGATAATAAACCTGAGATTTTGATGATTCCGGTTTAATGTTCAGTTAAACCGGAAAGGTTCTCTTTACAATGCTTATTGTTTAAAAATTGTTGACCTGTGAATCAGTTGGTTATCTTCAAGAATTCTCAAAATGCAAACCCCTGATCTCAGGTTGCTGACATTCACCACATCTGAATTGCTGAAGGGCAGGTTAATCACTTGCTGACCGGTGATATTCACCATTTCAACCACATAGTTTTGAGCATTGCCGCTAATGACAACAGTCAGGAAGTTGGCTGCCGGATTCGGATAGATATTCACATCGCCGTCAAATTCAACGGAGCTGATGGTAATGATCATATCGATGTTGGCAGTCACTGTCATATCGCTGGTTACGTTCACCGTTAACGGACTGGAAGCTTGATTGTTTTTACCGGTCGAACTCAAGTCTCCGGTGGTTACGTTCACCGTTAACGGACTGGAAGCCGTGTCGGCATCCGGAACGCCGCTCCAGGACTTTTATAAAGATTTTTTCACAATTTCTTAATAGCGAAATGAATAATCTGGTACAAATAAAGATATAAACCGGATTTGTTGCAGCATTGCCGGCACCATTTTTAAAAATAAAAAACAGCAGATTTATGTAACAAGAAGAGCCTGTGTATCTTTCTCAAAGAAATCATATCTTAGCACTTTTATTGGCTGCAATTGGTGGCACTAAGAAAACCAACAAGTTATTCTAAAGTGGTTCTAAGAAGGCGTCAAGAACAAGGCATGCGAGCATTAAGTATCAGGAGTTTACTAGTCGTAAATGACTGGTGCTTAA
>CAYFUP010000150.1:0-7471 GCA_964346235.1 uncultured Bacteroidales bacterium
AGGCATGCGAGTCTTAAGCGCCAGGAGTTTACTGATCGTAAATGACTGGTGCTTAAGGTGAGCATAGCGCAGTTATTGACGTTTTCTTAAAGCCACTAAATAGATATAACAAAAATGGGATTTCATTGTTTGATTGCTTTCCGGTTTAATCTCCCGGTTGTTTAAACATATATAGTTGGTTTTGAATACTTTTAAACTTCCGATTATATTATTTATATTCGCTACAAATAATTAAAGGCGAATACCAATAAATTGGATTTTTACATTTATTTTTGAAGTTTGTATTTAATATGGGGCCAATGCAAAAATATATATGGATTATTATTCCGGTGATATTCCTTGTTTCATGTAATTCATATGAAAAACTCACTTACTTGAAAGATATCCCTGAAACAGGGGATGATTCCTTGTTCATTAAGGTGAAAGATGACTATACCATACAGCCTGATGACATTTTATATATCCGGGTAATTGCGAGGGATCAGGAAGTAAGCGATATGTTTAATTTGTTTTCTCAGGGGCAGAATAACAATTCCAATTTTACCAGGGGAGGGAGCCTGTATTATACCAGTTACCTGGTGGATGATTCCGGAAAAATTGACATGCCGGTAGTCAGAAAAATACATGTACAGGGACTGACAATACCTGAAATTGAGGATACCATAGTAAACCGGCTGAAAAAATACATCAAGGAGCCGCAAATTTTACTGCGGCTCGGTTACTTTAAATTTGTGCTATTGGGGGAGGTTCACAGCAAAGGTATCAATCAGGTTCAGGAAACTGAAATTAACATTATGGAAGCCCTGGCGCATGGGGGCGGCATTACCTATAACGGAAACCGGGAGAATATTCTTATCATCAGGCAGACGCCCGAAGGGTCAAGGACATTTAGAATTGATCTTACGGATAAAAACCTGATTTTATCCAAACACTTTTACATTCAGCCCAATGATGTCATTTACGTGGAACCATTAAAAACGACGTTATTCCGGGAGACGGCCACCGATTACCTTTTCGTACTGAGCACCGTGACGTCTGTTTTAACGACCATTACATTGATTTTAAATTTTATAAGTACAAGATAAACCCATTCGAGTGGCTAATATATGGAAGATCAATTGAAGGATAATTATTTTCAGCAGGAGGAATCAATCAATATCAGGAAGTATGCCTTTTTACTTCTTTCCAACTGGTATTGGTTTGTATTAACCGTTATTTTAGCCCTTGGAGTGTCCTACCTGATAAACAGATATACCTTGCCGGTTTACTCTGCCAGCACTTCCATTATTTTGAACCAGCAGAACAATCAGACCGATGCGCAGGACCTGTTTAGTGAATTTCGTGCCATCAGAATGCGAAGAATGCAGTCGCTGGTCGAAAACGAAATCCTGATATTGAAATCTTATGATTTAGCCAAGCGCACCGTTGAAAAGCTTGATCTGGAAATTGAATATACCGCCCATGGCCGTTTGATTGAGCGGAAACTTTATAACAATGCCCCCTTTGATGTGCGGCTGGATACCACAAAAGCTCAACTGATCAATTATCCCATTGAAATTTACATGCTTTCCAATGAAAAATACCGTATGGTGATAGATGATCAATACAAATTGGATACCGTGCATGATTTTGGCCGGAAATTGGAAAACCACCTGATCAGTCTGTGGATTTATAAAACGGAAAATGCGGGAAGCCATTTAAAATATTCTTTCAAAATTCATGAAACGTCCTCCCTGGCCAATCAATACCGGAGCAAGCTCAGGGTTCAATCCAACAATGAAAACAGCAGCATCATTACGTTAACCATCAGCGATTACCTGGCCGAACAGGCTGTTGATTATGTCAATCAGTTGTCCAGGGAGTTTGTTCAATACGGACTGGAGCAAAAGAACAAAACGGCTGACAATACCCTGACATTTATTGATGAGCAGATAAAAATTATTACAGATACCCTCAGCAGCATAGAAAAGCAGATATTTAACTATAAGCAGCAACATAACATCACTGATTTAAGCCTTGAATCGCAAATGATTTTTGATCAGCTGCAATCATTTAATGAACAGCTAACCACCCTTGAATTTGAAAAGAAGTACCTGGAGTATTATTTAAGCTATATTGAAAACAATATGATGCCGGAGGATTTAATCACCGCCTCCATGGTAAGTATTGAAAATCCGAATTTGGTTTCCCTGATTCAACAGTTGAGGGAATTGCATAATAAAAGCGAAGAACTAAAATTTATCACCGCTCCGTCCAATCCGGAATTTCAGAAGCTGGAACAGCGCATGGAGAGTATCCGGGAGATGTTGATTGATAATATTGAACACACCCTTGAATCCAATGAAGTAAAGCAGCAGCAAATTGATCAGAAGATTGACAGACTGGAGGATGATATACAATATATCCCATTGGTTCAGCGATCATTATTAAATATCCAGCGTAAATACGATTTAAACAACAAGTTTTACAGTTTCCTGCTGGAGAAAAGGGCGGAAATTGCCATAAGCAGGGCTTCTAATGTTCCCGACAACCGGGTACTGGATGAGGCCAGGGTAGGAAATTCGAGCATGATAAAACCAAAAAAAGAGCAAAACAACATGATTGCCCTTATTATTGGATTATTATTTCCTGCTGCCATCATTATTTTGCGTGATATGTTGAACACCAAAATAATAGAAAAGAGCGACATCGAAAAACATACCAATGTTCCGATACTAGGGAATACCGGACATAATGATAAAGATTCCGAAATACCTGTATTTGAAAATCCACGATCAAACATTGCGGAATCTTTCCGGTCCATCCGGGCAAATCTGCAATATCTTAAAGTAGAGGGCAGAAACAGGGTGATCAGCATTACTTCAACAGTCAGTGGCGAAGGCAAAACCTTCTGTGCCATCAATCTCGCCAGCATACTGGCGATTTCAAACAACAAGGTGCTTTTGATCAGCCTGGATTTACGGAAACCCAATATCCATAAAATCTTTAATGTGACCAATGAGAAAGGCATCAGTACCTATCTGATTGATCAGGACAAACAGGAGGATATCATTATCCCTTCCGCCATAAAGAATTTATCGATTGTGACCACCGGACCGCTGCCCCCCAATCCTGCCGAATTACTGGAAACCAGAAGGCTAAAGGAATTTATTGAAAATACCAGACAGCAATATGATTATATCGTCATTGATACCCCACCCCTTGCCATTGTATCAGATGCCCTAATTATCAATGCTTTTGTGGATATAAATATGTTTGTTGTCAGGCAGAATTATTCGGATGTCAATGTGCTGAAGTTAATAGAAGAATTAAGAAAAGAAAAGAAACTGCATAACCTGTCGCTATTGGTGAACGATGTCAGGGTACCGGGATATTCAGGCTATGGATATGGTTATGGTTATGGTTATGGTTATTATTATGGCTATGGTTATAAGTATGGCTATGGAAAAGGGTATGGATATTATTATGAAGAAAGGCCCAAAAAACGGAAATTTCTGAGCTTGTTGAATCCATTTAGTAAATAAATCAGGGATTCAGATTCTAAATCATTTAGGGTTTGAAACGAAATAACCTTGTCCATTTAACCTTGTTCTTTTGTCCCTTGCCTGCGTTGCAAAAAACCTTAAATAGTCAATGCTACTCGCAGTTTCTGCGCCCTGGCAAAGAACAAAATACCTTCGTTGATTCTGCACAGCTTTTTTTTGCATCAAACCCTTAGTATATATGGCCTGATAGGTTAAGCGCTTGTTCATGATCATCTGTGCGTTTAATCAGAACATAATACCCAGGTTGAGCACCAGCTGACTGCTCCGGTTATCGAAAGTATAATTGGTACCATCGATTTCCACTCCGCTGCCCAGCTTGCTAAGGCTTCCTTCATATTTCAAATCAAGAGTAATGGTTTCAAAAAAATCAATACCGATTCCGGCATGATATCCCCAGGTTATCTGTCTGAACTTTTCTTCATAGCTTTCATAATCAGCAAGTGCGGAATTATTGCTAAGCATCAGGCTGCCCACCGGTCCTACCTGAAGTCTTGCCATACCAAATGAAATACCGGCCATGACAGGTAAATCAAGCTTATTGTAAGTTTGCTTCTTGATTTTTTCATTAATAATTTCATCATTGGCGTCCAATTCCTGTATGGTAACTTCGCCACCACCTGAACTGAATAACAGTTCCGGCTGTATAAAAATGCCCAGAAGGCTTATTCTTGCAAATGCTCCTCCCTGGAATCCCAACCTTGCATTGGTGGCCTCCACTTTTAGTTTATCAAAGTTTTGATTCACAGCTGCAGGAAATGTTTCATCCGCACTAAGAGAGGAGGAAGTAATTCCTGCTTTTAGTCCATAATCAAACTGGGAAAAGGCAGGATAACTGCTAATTAAAAATAATGAAATGATGGCCAATAAACGATACATAAAATTTGTTTTTTGAATGTTAAGGTTTAGAAATAAAATTTTCACGGATTCATAATGCATCCATTGACGCCTTATTTGAATTAAAGTCTAATCATGTAAAAGTATAACAATGAATTGCTGATGAAGTTTAAAATAAAATGTTTTCATTGGAATTCACATTCCGAAAGGTTCTTGATGGTTTTTTGCCTTCGGCGCGCTCCCAAGCCCGGTTCATTTCCTTAGTTGAAGGAAATAACTGATGAGGGAATCATTCAAAGATTATCAATGGTGGTCAATATTTTTTTACCATCTATTGGTTTGAGCAGAATCTCATCGGTCAGGTTTTCCAGCTCAGCGGTTATTTGATTAATCTGGGCTGCTGCTGCAAAAATCCTCATGTTTTTGTTTTGGTTCCGTATTAATTTAATGGCCTGAAAACCTGTGATTTTTGGGATATTTAATTCAATAAAGGCAAAATCAATTTGGGGGTTTTCTTTACATATTTTAACGGCTTCGGCACCGTCATCAGCCAGGTATATTTGAATGCCTGTAGGTTTAAGAATCTTATTTAGATAAAGAATGGTATATTCATCATCGTCCACCAATAATATGGATTTTCCTTTCCAATTGTAAATTCGTTTTATTTCGGCAGCTTCATAAGGCAATTTGGTTTTCACCATGGAAACCGGAACATAAGGGATCGAAAAATAAAACATGGAACCTTTCCCCGGCTCAGACTCAACATGAAGGCTTCCTCCCAATAATTTCACGATGCCATGACAAATAGATAAGCCCAGTCCTGTACCACCATATTTTCTGCTATTGGAACTGTCCACCTGCCTGAAGGAGGAGAAGATGATGTTTTGTTTTTCCGGTGGAACACCTATGCCGGTATCGCTTACATAGAAATTAATACAATCATGACGTGAAGAAATGGTATAGCTTAATTCAATTTTCCCTTCTGTGGTAAATTTTATGGCATTTTCCAACAGGTTGCTGATTATCTGCTTTATCCTTGTTTCATCAGAAAAAATGTTGCTGTCATTGTCTTCCAGTTCGGTATGCAAATGAAAAGCAATCTTGTTTTTGTTTTTAAACTGAAGATCGGTCTGATAATAAATATAGAGCTCATTAAGAAGCTGGTTGAGGTTGAATTCAGATTTCAGTATGGAAAGCTGTCCGGTTTCTATTTTTGAGAAATCAATGATATCATTGAGCAGATTTAGAAGATGCAGGCTGTTTTTATTTATTATTTCCAGGTATTTATCATTTTCCTCCTTTGAGAGGTTTTCATTTTTAAGAATGTCGGTAAAACCGATAATTCCGTTCATCGGTGTTCTTATTTCATGCGATATATTGGCCAGAAAGGAAGATTTTAAGCTATCGGCTTTTTCAGCTTCCTGCCTTGCTTTATTCATTTCTTCCTTATCATTTACTCGTTCGGTGATGTCACGTCCGATTCCTATTATCCCTGCAATGGCATCATTTTCATCCCTGAATGGAACTTTGGTGATGGAAAAAATCCTGGTTATCCCATTCGGGAAACTTATCTTTTCCTCTACATCTATCAAAGGGATTCCGGTGGAAAGGATTCTTTGCTCGTTCTTGTAGAATTTTTCCGCTTCTTCATAAGGAAAGTAATCGAAATCGGATTTTCCAGGCAATTCATTACCGGTGGAGAGTCCCATTGATTTTGCTATGGCATTATTTGACACTAAGTATTCACATCGATGATTTTTAATAAAGATTGAATCAGGCATGTTATTAATCAGGGTTAATAGCAATTTCCTTTCTTGTTCTATCGATTCTTTGGCATATTTTATTTCCGTGATATCGTGGAGAATGAGGGACACAGCAAATATGTCTCCATCATTATCATAAACCGGGTAAAAATAAATGTTGAAATATTTTTTTTCGTTGTGGTCGGTAAGAAACAGATGATGCTCCAGATTGATATATCTTCCCGTGAAACTCTCATTGATGTTATTTTTTATAAATTCATAATCGTCTTTATAGATAAAATATAACAAGTTATTTCCGGATTCTATATCTTTATTAAGATGCTTCTTGATAAGTTGCTGAGCTTTTTTGTTAATGGTCAGTATTTTATAATCCTTATCCACCAAAAAATATAATTGCGGACTTGTGTCGAAGAGGGCTTTCAGGTTTGCTTTGGATTTTTGCAAGTGAAATTCAGTCTTTTCCTTTTCTTTTACCTGTTGCGCAAGGAATTCATTATCAGATTTCAGCTTGCATATGTATTGGATATGTTGCCATAAAAAATCCATTGTTTTCTTAAACCTTTCATAGTCTATGCCAACCAGGTAATGATAGGAATCAAAGAACTCATTAATATTCAATCCGCTTTTTAGTGCGAGATCTTTTAATTTATCGGGATTCTGACTTTTTACATCAATTTGTGCCATATACCAGCAGGCAAGTATTTTATTACTAATGATCACCGGGATACATCCTATGTTAATGTCCAAATCCCTGAGATGAATAACCTGCGGTTTTCGATGTCTGACAGTTTCTTTCCATAAGGAATACAGGTCTTGCTGGTATTCACGAATGATGTTTTTGTTTTGAAAGGATAATTGAAAAAAAGAGGGGAAATTGCTGGGACTTGTGATTTGATTTCCCCTTGCGGAAGTAATGACAGAAGCCACATGATGAATCAATGAAAAATCATCCTGCATGGATTGCAATTCTTCCATGGCAAAATATTTTTCAAGTTCTTTGGAGATGATTTGACTGTTATTGAACAAATCGATGTTGTTATCAAGAATAAATTTTTCAAACGCTTGTTCATCCCATTTCATGGTTAACATTCACGTTTCTTAGCATATTAACGGTTTTCTCGAAACTCCAAGTAATCCTTTCTCGCTTCAGCATACTCCTCCGGGCTTATATTCCCGGCAAGGAACTGTTCCTCCTTCTTTTTCATCTCTTTCCTTCGCCTTGCGAGCTCTTTTCTTCTTTCAGCCTTGGCAAATAAAGAGAGAATTTCCTCCGCTTGGTCCGCAATCTCCTTATTCTCATGTCCGGTTAAGTCCTCCAAGTATGGTTTC
>CAYFUP010000151.1:0-7451 GCA_964346235.1 uncultured Bacteroidales bacterium
GCAAGGGACAAAAGAACAAGTTTAAATGTACAGGTTATTTCGTTTCAAACCCTAAGAGCACAAAACAAAAAGTACTCATTGAGTCAGCATCGTATTGCCTAACCAAATCAAAATGAATATCAAAAAAAACGTAAACGAAGCCATTGATTTAAATCCAATTAGCAAAGATCCACCATTGAACGAATCATTGATGCTGGTTTATCATGTTATAACATGTGCGAACCAATCGGCCCTGAGCATACACCGGAAGAACTGGCAGAACAAATATGGGATGGACAAACAAATAATCTACGGATGGACAAACAAATAATCTATTGCAACTGCAAAGGAAAACTTTCGGATGAATACCCGCTGCAGGCTATTGAGCAGCATTTAAACGAAAACAATATATCCTTTTATAGGGTGGAAGATTTATGTGGAATCGCTGCCAATCAAAAAAAAGAATTGCAGGCAATGATAACACCTGAAAAAGAAACCGTTATAATTGCATGTAATCCCAGGACATTGAACTTACTACTTACCTTTGCCGGAGTGGATATTGAAAGCCATACCATCCATTATGTCAATCACAGAAAAGAAGATCTTTCTATCATCAAAAGTAAAATAAATACGCATGCACAAGGGATTAATAAGGATGCAGGCATGAAGGAAATCAAAAGTGATGAAACCTGGCCTTCCTGGTATCCATTGGTCGATTATGAAAGATGTACGGATTGTGGACAATGTGCTGATTTTTGTCTCTTTGGGGTATATGAAAAAGACGAGAACGGGAAAGTAGAAGTATTCAATCCCCACGGCTGTAAGGATTTATGTCCGGCCTGTGCCAGAATTTGTCCTGCTGCAGCCATCGTCTTCCCTAAATTTCCGGAAGGCGGAGCCATAAGTGGTGAGGACAGTATTGACGAAGGCATGGAAAAGAAAAGGCTGGAAGAAGACCTTCAAAAAATAACCGGTGGTGACATTTATAAAACCCTCGAAAATAGAAAAAGAAAGAGGCAGTCCATCATAAAAAAGCAAGCTTTGGATCAAGCTCAGGCTGAAAGAGATGAAGCTTTGGATCAAGCTCAGGCTGCAAGTAAAAAAATCACTGGACCCTAAATAGTGACACTAAGAAAACCAACAAATTATACATTAAAGTGTTTTTTAATTATTTATAGTTACTAAATGCAATCAAAAATAATGGGGTTGAAGCTAATCAAAAGATTTTTACGGGAGACGGATAGAAAATGTCGCCGGAAATTCATGTATAATTTAATTTGGAAAAGCATATGGACTTTCCGGAAGTTTAAGAAAAGAAAAAGGAAAGGTGAGTTATTTCCGGCTTTTCAGTTTATTTCTGTGACCAATAATTGCAATCTAACTTGTCAGGGATGCTGGGTAACGCAGGGAGATAAAGCGAATGAGTTAAGCATGGACCAATTGAATAAAATTATAAATGACAGCAAAAAAATGGGTTCATATTTTTTTGGCATTCTCGGGGGAGAGCCATTAATGTACAAGCCTTTGCTCAGTTTATTCAACCATCATCCTGATTGTTATTTTCAATTATTTACAAACGGCATCCTATTGTCGGATAATGTTGCCAAAAAATTGCGTAAGGCAGGAAACGTTACTCCCCTCATCAGTTTTGAAGGTGATGAGAAGGTAGCGGATATCAGGCGCGGAGGTACCGAAATTTATGCAAAAACGCTAAAAGCCCTCGACATATGCAGGAGGAATAAATTAATTACAGGGATAGCCATTAGTGTTTGCAAATCGAATATTGAGATGGCCTTATCTGATGAATTCATTCGTAAAATATGGAATCACGGGGCTACCTACCTTTGGTATTATATATACCGACCTGGTGGTTCTAATCCAAATTACGAGCTTGCACTTGACAAATCGGAAATCAATCACTTAAGGAATTTTATGGTGCAAGCCCGGACCCAATATCCAATAATTATCATTGATTCTTATTGGGGAGCCAACGGAGAACCTTTTTGTCCGGCCGTTGAAGGCTTAAGTCATCATATAGGGCCTTCAGGATATATTGAACCGTGTCCGGTAATTCAATTGGCAAAAGACAGTATCAATGGGAAAAATTTGGAACAAGTTTATAAAAATTCGGAGTTTTTAAGGGAGTTTAAAAAGGAAGTGGCAGACATGACCAATGGTTGTATTTTTATGGAAGATCCCGCATGGTTAAATGAGTTTGGAAACCGATTTTCCGCTTTAAACACATCTAACCGAGCAGATTATGGAGATTCTCTTAAAAATGCAAACATAACAATCAGTCATGGAAGCAGTGATCACATTCCTGAAAAAAGCCGGGTTTACAAGTTTGCCAAAAGAAATGCCTTCTTTGGATTGGGAGCTTATGGGTAAAAAAGAAGAAATTTTGGATAAAAAGTATATGTATAAAAAAGGGCAGCACTCAAGCTTACTTGATATGGAACTTATTGTTCCTGAATTTTTACAGGAAAGGCAAGAACTTATTAACCATGCTGAATGGCGAGTTTCATCAAGCAAAATCTTACCACCCTCTTCCTATCATCAGCTTTCCCGAATGGCTCAGGAAATAATCGAAGTGAATAACCTGAATCCTTCTTTTAAAGCTTTTCTCATGATTTGTTGTGGCAATGCAATATGGCGTAAAGCGTTTGAAAAAATACCATATCAGCGTAGAATTCTGCTTTTACCGGAATGCCTTAAAGACAGTCAGCACTGCAATGCAGAAAAAGACACATTTGGCGTTTTATGCAGTGCTTGTGGTTCATGTTCCATAAATGACATTTTGAATGAAGCTGAAGATCTGGGATATGTTACCATGATCACTGAAGGCGCTACCATTACCAAAAAATTGATTGAAGAAGGAAACATAGAGGCAGTGATTGGGGTAGGTTGCATGGAAACATTACAAAAAATGCATAAAAGTGTAAACAAATATGCCATTCCTTCTATTGCCATTCCTCTGCTTTATAACGGATGTAAGGATACCAGCATTGATAAAAGATGGCTTTTGGAAGAGCTGAGGCGTTATTCAGAGAATAATAGTTTTCATAAAATCAATTTGCAAGAATTGCTTCATAAAATAAAAATCCTTTTCAATAAAAACCGCGTATCAGCCTTAATGGATCATCCAACTGATAAAACCGGTGAAATAGCAATGCAATATGTTTTGTCAGAGGGACAGCGACTCAGACCTGTGTTTACAGTAATGATGTATGAAGCATTTGCCTGTGAAAAAGAAAAGGAAAAAGGTGAAGAAATTGCTGACCGGTTGGCCTTTGCCGTGGAATGCTTCCATAAGGCTTCACTTATTCATGATGATATTGAGGACAATGATGTTGAAAGGTATGGAGAAAAAACCATTCATGTTAAATATGGGGTTCCTGTTGCCATCAATACAGGAGATTACCTGATTGGATTGGGATACAGATTAATCTCAGCATGCGAATTGGAACCTGCCATACTGGCACGTTGTATCCAGGTAGTATCTGAAGGACACTTAACCATTTCAGCCGGACAGGGAGAGGAACTAATCAACAAGCAGGACAATGCCATCGTCAACACCCGGGAAATGATAAACATTGCCAAGAATAAAACATCGGCGGCTTTTAAGGTGGCCTTATTGCTGGGTACTATAGCGGCAGATGTAAACCATAAAACAGAAAAAATAATTGGTGAGTTAAGCGATTATATTGGCATTGCCTATCAAATAAAAGATGATTTGGATGATTTTAATGGTGATGCAGGTGATTTACTTTCAGACAATTATTCAATTATTCGAGCCTTATTGTTTGATTCCTTGTCCAAAAAAGAAAAAGAGCAATTGCTTACATCTTTAATGAATAGGGACATGAACTCGATAATCCAATCAATCCAGGAAAACAACATTGTTGAAAAGGCAAAAGAACTTATGCAAACATACCTTGATAAAGCTTTTTCATGCTTAGGCAACATAACAAATCTAAAGGCAAAACTGGCAATACATGAATCAATTGGGAAAATTTTTCATGCCTACCTATGAAATTCTCACACCAATATATCTGAAAATATTAGGAAATAAATCCTTTGAACATTTTATCAGACTTGGAATAAATGTTTTAGAGGAGGAAATTATTGAAGAAATAAAACAATATGTCATCTCCCGGCAAAACCGTGACGGGGGGTTCAGTGACAAAGCAGGGAATTCGGATATGTATTATTCCTTATTCGGCTATTGGCTTTGTAAGGAGCTTGACTTAAAAACCCCATTGAGAAATCTGCGGGAATTTGTTCTTAAAAATGAGGTTAATAAAGCGGGAGGACAGGTCGAATGGATTTGCATGGTTATTTTATTTAAGGTACTAATTGCCGATAGAAAGGGACAAAAGTTTTCACTCAATCAAAAAATGTTATCTCTCAAGCAAAAAATATTTTCTGATGAGCAACAGCATGCTTACAAATATCAAAAGGAATCCAAGAATCAACAAAAGCTGTTTAAAAAGAAACATAATGAATTTAGAAAGAAACGCAAAGCATATAGAAAAGCATTAAGAAAGTTGGTTTTTGAAAACCCACAAGCTTCAGAAAATTATTTTCCTTTCCTTGGTTTAATGGCTTTTTATTATTTAAAGGATTATTCTTCTGTATTAAAACTAATAGCCGCTCAGCAACCAGCAACCGTTGATATCCGGAAAAACCTTCCAACACCAGTGCTCGCAGCTAATTTGATATTAGCAAGTCTTGCCGTGGGAAAAAAAATCGGCCGAAATCGCACTCAAGAAAGAATTACTCAAATTAAGCAGGCATTAATAGGCCGTTACCATGAAAGTGGTGGGTTCAGGGCCGCTTTATCATCACCGCTGCCAGACTTATTGTCCACTTCTGTTGCATTGTATGCACTAAATTTTGCAAATGTCAATGTAAGCCTATATAAGCCGTCATGTTTTGAATTTGTTAATATGCTTTATAAACAAGGGGGATTTGTTGCCACGGTATTGGATAAAGAACCGGACATAGAATATTCTTTTTATGGATTACTTGCTTTAGGAGCATTAACATCAGCGAAGTGAAATGAGTTCACAAATTCTTTGGAGGCAAACGAACTGGTAAATTCGCCGCAGGAAAATGAGCATGTAAAACCGACAGGAGTAATTGACTTGAGGAGTCTGCTGAATACATGCTAACCTACGAGTTTGTCAAAACAAAAAAAATTAAGCTTCCATACGGTTTTAAAAAGTAAGAGATGGTTTTAGGTTAGCATTTGAAATAGAAATAAAATACAATAGAATAAAATAATATAACTCAATGAATCCGGAAAAATTATTTCAGGAATTAGCCAAGGAGCTTAAAAATAAAAGAAATGATAAAGGATACTGGAAAGGACGATTATCCTCCAGTGCCCTGGCTGTAGCCGTATCCATTGTGGCTTTAAAAATGTCTGGTGACCCGGTTTACTTTGAACCTATAAGAAATGGTTTACAATGGCTGCTGGAAAATCAGAATGCAGATGGAGGATATGGCGATTCTCCGAATAGTTTAAGCAACGCAAGCACTTCATTGCTATGTTATGGAGCCATTTCTTATTGCAGTCAAAATGATGAATCCAGTCAAAAAGCTTTAAGGAAAATGATTAAGTATCTTGAAAGCCAGCATATATTTTTAAACGAAAATATAGAAGAATCAATATTACAGCATTACGGAAAAGATTTAACCTTTTCTGTTCCTATCTTATCTTTGCTTGCCATTTGCGGGGTCATTCGTAATTTTGATAACATTCCAATCCTTCCATTCGAACTGTCCATACTCCCAAACTCATGGTTCCGCTTCATAAATCTGCAAGTTGTAAGTTATGCACTGCCTGCATTGATTGGGGTGGGCATAGCAGTGTTCAAAGAAAGGAAAAAAAGGAATTTTATATATTCTGCGATCAGAAAAGTGACCATCAAACCTGCTTTGAAAAAATTACATTCCATTATGCCTGAAAGCGGGGGCTTCCTGGAAGCCATTCCATTAACTGCTTTTGTAGTCATGTGCCTTATAAAGAGCAGATATAGGGAACATCCAGTTGTCAAAAAGGGCATCGCATTTCTTTATAATAAGCAAAGAGTTGATGGATCCTGGCCCATTGATACGGATTTGTCCACCTGGGTGACCACCTTGTCCATTAAAGCATATGGAGAAAGCATTATGGAGCTTTTTACCAGCGATGAAACCAATACCCTTAAGAATCATTTGCTTTCTTTACAATATCATCAAAAACATCCTTTTAACGAGGCATTGCCAGGAGGGTGGGGTTGGACCGGCTTTTCAGGTTCAGTTCCTGATGCCGATGATACTTCCGGGGCCATCATTTCGCTTTTACAATTATACCGAGGATCTGACAAGGAAAACAAGTCCATTGTTGAAGCCTGCAAATGGCTTCTTTGTCTGCAAAACAAAGATGGTGGAATCCCTACCTTTTGCCGTGGTTGGGGAAAATTACCATTCGATAGCAGCTGTGCTGATCTAAGTGGCCATGCTTTCCTGGCAGTGGCAAAAAGCATGTCAGTCCTGAAAAAATCCTTGTCCAAAAAAGATAAACAAAGCTTCAATCGCTTTCTTCAAAAATTATCAACCTATCTCAGGAAAAACCAGTTTCCTGATGGCAAATGGCTTCCTTTATGGTTTGGAAATCAAAAGCATCCAAATAATCATAACCCGGTTTACGGTACAGCGAAAGTATGCATCTATTTGAATGATGCGTTGGTTTGTATCCAGGATGATCATTTGAAGAATGAGATTAGGAATCAGATCAAAAATGCGCAGGAATTTCTAATCTACAACCAGAATCAGGATGGAAGCTGGGGTGCAGAAAAAGGTATTCCCGGAAGTTATGAAGAAACAGCCATTGCAATGACAGCATTAATTGGTAGAGCCTATCTGTCTGTCAAAAAAGGCATGGAATGGATTGGACAGGAAAAGTTGGAGAAAGGTATATATACTACGCCAATAGGTCTCTATTTTGCCTCGCTATGGTACGATGAAAAATTATATCCGCTTATCTATTCGCTTGAAGCCATGGAAAGAATGCGCAAAACCTAAAATTAGACTTAATTCTTACATGTAACTCTTTTGAGCGTTATTTTTTGTTTAGCATATATCTAACTGATATACTGGGGACTAAAAAGTCATTTCTATCATTGCTTAACATCATGGCACTGTATTCAAAAATTTAAAAGTGAAGGGCAAAAGTACATTGCTCATAAAAACCCATCGTAACAAAAAATAAATTTTTGTGAGCCAATTTTTGTCAGAATTCTGTATTGTAATATAGTACCGTATTAATTGGAATTAAAAGTATTATTTTAAAACAGGTTATTACCCTAATATACAATATGTTAAAAAACTTATTGGATCAGGGTAATGCATATTTATTAACACAGTTTATTAATTAGTGTCTGTCCATAAAGTACCACTTGCTTCGTTACGCTTGCCGCCAAAAT
>CAYFUP010000152.1:0-7444 GCA_964346235.1 uncultured Bacteroidales bacterium
ATGCTTCAGGGAAAGGCAATCTTTTTGAAAGAAATGGCTGCCTTTAATTTTTTCAATATCCAGGTACTGCTTTCTGATGGCAACCTGCTTTTTCTTATGTTCTACTATTTTGTTAAGTATTGCCATGTATCTTATATTTTTTGAGCATCAGGCTCAGTGAGAGCAGCCATAACTATCTTGTTAAGTATTGTCATGTTCATATCCGGGTTAAATCATTATAATTGAACTGCTTTTATGATTCATTCACCAGCTTCCTGAAAGATGCCAGGGCTTTTCCGCTTTCCAGTGATGCTTTTGCAAGGGCTATACTTTCCTCTAAAGATTTCTCCGGATAATAACAATTTATAGCCATTCCTGCGTTGGCTGTAATTACATCATTCTGCGCAGGATTTCCTTGGCCTTCCAGCACATTTTTGAATATGGCAGCGGCTTCTTTAACGCCATCTCCTCCGAATAATTCTTCTGGTTTGTACTGATTCAGGTTTATTTCGGCAGGACTTAATATTGATTCGTATTCATTGGTCACCATCTTAAAATCTCCGGTCAAGGAAATCTCATCATATCCATCCAGGCTGTATATGATGGTAAAACGCTTATCTGTTTTTTGATAGATATAACCATATAACCTGGCCAGCTCAAGGGAAAATACACCCACCATTTGCTTATTCACAAAAGCCGGATTAACCATTGGACCCAGCATATTAAAAAATGTTTTTAGCCGAAGACTTTTTCTTACCGGAGCAACATTTTTCATGGCCGGATTAAATAATGGAGCATGTAAAAAGCTGATTCCGGCCCGTTCCATGTCTTTTTTAATTTTGCTTTCATCGTTGCTGAATTGGTATTCAAAATATTCGAGTATGTTAGAAGAACCGCAGGATGATGAAACACTGTAGTTTCCGTGCTTTGCCACCTTAACCCCTGCCCCGGCAGCAACAAATGACGATAGGGTTGAAATGTTAAAAGTGTTTTTCTCATCCCCACCGGTCCCGCATAAATCCATGGGATCAAATTCCGATAAGTCAACAGGAATACACAGATTCAACAAGGCATCCCTGAAACCCGATAATTCTTCAATGGTGATGCTTCTCATCAGATAAACCGTAAGAAATGCTGCAATCTCCGGGTCAGAATAACGCCCGTTGGCCATATTCGTTAAAACCTCCTTCGCATCTTCCTGCGAGAGGGTCTTATGCTCGAATAAGTGATTTAAAATTTTCTTCATACGAGATAAATATTTCGTTAGACATTTGATTTTTTCTCCATTAATCATGGGCAAGGGGAGTTAACTCTTTCACCTTAAAATGCAACCAGTTGGTCATGATATGCTCCCCATATTCGGTTAAAATGGATTCCGGATGAAACTGCACACCTTTTACATCATACTTATGGTGACTAATGCTCATGATTTCTCCGTTATCATCTTCCGAAGTAATGGCCAGTTCAGCGGGCAATCCCTCCTTTGCCACCATCCATGAATGATACCTTCCTCCGTTAAAACGTGAAGGAATATTTTCAAAAAGGTAATCGATCCGGTTGTTCAGGTAAACCGGAGATTGCACCCCGTGCAAAACCCTTTTCAGATTATAAATCTTTCCGCCGAAGACTTCTGCAATCGCCTGATGGCCTAAACAAACCCCCAAAATACTCTTGGTCGGGGCATATTTCCGAATCAA
Organism: uncultured Bacteroidales bacterium; assembly: GCA_964346235.1. Classification (GTDB taxonomy): domain Bacteria; phylum Bacteroidota; class Bacteroidia; order Bacteroidales; family CAYFUP01; genus CAYFUP01. The sequence continues at coordinate 1,677 of CAYFUP010000152.1, forward strand.
ATCTTTTGATATCCCTGCTTCATCGGGTATTCCCGGTCCCGGACTGAGCACAATTTTATCAAAATGTTCCACTTCATCCAGTGATATTTCATCATTTCTGAAAACTTCCACCTTATCCCCGGTAATTTGTCTGATTAAATGAACCAGGTTATAGGTGAAGGAATCATAATTGTCCAATACCAATATGTTCATAATATATTGCTTTATAAGTTATTAGCTAAAGTTACCGCGTGTTTCAAGGCCATAAGTTTATTATTTACTTCCTGCAATTCGCTTTCCTCTTTTGATTCAGAGACTATCCCTGCTCCGGCCTGATAAAATAAAGTATTGTTTTTACTCATAAATGACCGAATCATGATGGCGTGATTGAACGACCCGTTAAAGCCGATATTGCCGATACACCCCCCATAATATCCCCGGTTTATATTCTCATAAGCATTAATCAAGTCCATGGCTTTATACTTTGGAGCACCTGAAAGGGTACCGGCAGGAAAAGAATCCCCCATTACCTTGATAATGTTTGCATCATCCGGCAATGTTCCTGTTACCTTAGAAACCATATGCAAGACATGAGAATAATAATGGATTTGCTTATAGAATTCAACATGCACATTATTTGCATTCCGGCTAAGGTCATTGCGTGCTAAGTCCACCAGCATCACATGCTCCGCATTTTCTTTCGGATCTTTCATTAATTCCTTGGCAAGCTCACGGTCCTTGGTATCATCCCCTGTCCTTCGAAAAGTTCCGGCAATGGGATTAATGGAAGCTTTATTGTTTTCAATTTCCAACTGAGATTCAGGAGAAGAACCAAATATTTTATAGCCGCCAAAATCAAAATAAAACAAATACGGTGAAGGATTTATTGAGCGCAGGGTCCTATATACATTGAATTCATCGCCGTTAAACCCCTGCGAAAACTGTCTGGAAAGGACAATCTGAAAAACATCTCCCCGGTTACAATGATATTTGCCTCTGCTCACCAGTTGCATATACTCCTCATCACTGATATTGGATGTTTCCTCATTCAGGGTTTCGAAACCGTAAATGGCAAAATTCCTGTTTTGCAGCAATCCTTCAATTTCTCCGATTTTGGAGACTTCCCCATCCAGCAGGTTCTCAATGATGTAAAATGTATTCCGGAAATGATCAATGCTGATGACATATTTATAAAAATAATAAACCATTTCAGGAATTTTGTTTTCTGGCGGACAGGTATCCTGGATGTCAATATCTTCAAAATATTTTATGCCATCATAAGCCGTATATCCAAACAATCCGTTCACATAGTCATGCATTTCCTTATCCTGAATGTCGAATGAATCGATAAATCGCTGAAGTTCCAGAGGCAAAGTATTCTTATCCTGTATGAAAAGTTCTTCTTTTCCCTGGCCGGGATAAGATCTGATAATTTTACCATCGGTTACTTTAAAGGAGGCTTCCGGTTTCATGCAAATATAGCTGTAACTATTCTGTCCACCATGAAAGTCCACTCCTTCCAGTAAGGCCGTATTGGGAAAAAAATCCCTGATTTTAAGGTATATTCCTACCGGGGTAATAACATCCCCCAACACATTTTTAACATTCACGCGAATCTTGATTTTTTCCATTTTCTTGTTTTTTATGCTTGTTTTTTCATTTTAACCAAAGCTTTTCAACATTGTTGACAGCTATCTGTTCAGAATGTTCTTTCTGCAAAATATCCGCATCTAATGCCTCCTGTATTATTGCCTGCATCAGTAAAGGAAAATCCTTTTCTGCTTGCTCCCCTTCTTCAGTATAGGAAAGGCCTTCCTTTTTAAACCTTAACAAAAAAGCGGCTGATTCCGGGGAGAACCAGCCGCTTTCTTTAGTCATGGCATATCTTTCTCACCCTTCGCATGTGTAAGTATTTTGCCACCACCAGTTTTTGTTTCTTGTCAATATCATATTTGAATCATTTTGCCCTGTTATTTAACTTTCCGTATAAAGCCTTTAGGATTTATGTGTTTCCGCCCTTTCGTCATTTCTTTCATCTTATTTGTTTCCATGTTTTCTTCATGCCTGGTTCAATGTTGATCGCTGGAACATAAAAAAAGCCTGCTGTGATTCAGCAAGCTTTTAAGTATTATAGAAATAGCCCGGGCATCATCACAGCTTTATGTGAAAAATCCTTTGCCACCACCAGTTTATATTCTTTACAATCGTAATCATTAACCTTAATTTGGGTTCAAATTAACATATATTTTTTCATTTTTCCAAAAAATTTATGCTGCTTTTAATTTTTTTATGCTGGATCTTTCCAGTTTCTTTTTGGCATAGGATAAAGTAATCTTCACCTCTTTTTCTTCTTTTGACGGGAATTCAAACATTGCATCAGTCATGATGGCTTCACAGATGGACCGGAGTCCCCTTGCTCCCAGTTTATATTCTATTGACTTGTCCACGATGTAGTCCAGCACATTTTGATTAAAGAACAGCTTTATATTGTCCAGTTCAAAAAGTTTTTCATACTGCTTAATGATAGAATTTTTAGGTTCCGTAAGAATTCTTCGCAGGGTCTTCCTGTCCAGGGGATTCATATATGTCAGTACCGGCAAACGTCCGATAATTTCAGGAATCAATCCATAAGATTTTAAGTCCTGGGGAGCAATATATTGCAACAGGTTATCCCTGTCGATGTTTTCGTTTTCCTGACTGGCTTTATATCCCACCACCTTGGTGTTCAGCCGCTGCGCAATTTTACGTTCAATGCCGTCAAAAGCACCACCACAAATAAAAAGAATGTTTTGGGTATTCACGGCTATCATTTTCTGATCCGGATGTTTTCTTCCACCCTGGGGAGGTACATTGATGGTAGCGCCTTCCAATAATTTCAGTAAACCCTGTTGAACCCCTTCCCCGGAAACATCGCGTGTGATGGAGGGATTATCACTTTTGCGTGCAATCTTATCAAGTTCATCAATAAAAACGATTCCTTTTTCAGCAGCTTCTACATTATAATCTGCTGCCTGCAGCAACCTGGTCAGAATGCTTTCTATGTCTTCCCCTACATATCCGGCTTCCGTCAATACCGTAGCATCCACAATGGTGAAAGGCACATGCAGCATCCTGGCAATGGTACGGGCCAGCAAGGTCTTGCCGGTACCTGTCTCCCCGACCAATACGATGTTTGACTTATCAATTTCCACATCGTCATTCTTTCTGCGTCCACTATGCATCAGTCTTTTATAATGATTATATACGGCCACAGAAATATATTTTTTGGCCTCTTCCTGTCCAATGACATAATTATCGATAAATTTTTTAATTTCCAGAGGCTTTAACAATTCAACATTATTAATATTGAAATCATTTTTCTTTTGAAATTCCTCTTCTACAATTTCATGAGCCTGCTCAATACAACTATCACAGATATGCCCTGAAATACCGGCAATCAGCAAATTGGTATCTTTCTTTTCTCTACCGCAAAATGAACATCGGTCCATAGTAATAGTTCCTTTCTAATTTCCATTCAAAATTAATAAAAAAGCGTGTACAAAACGTTAAATACGACCGCTATTTTTATCTTATTCTATTCTTTTCAGCACTTCATCCACCATTCCGTATTCCTTTGCTTCTTCTGAAGTCATCCAGAAATCACGATCCGCATCTTTTTGGACCTTTTCCAATTCATTGTTTGTATGAAGGGCGATGATTTCGTAAAGTTCCTTTTTCAATTTTAATATCTCCCTTGCAGTTATTTCAATATCGGATGCTTGTCCTTGCGCCCCTCCCATAGGCTGATGAATCATAACCCTGGAATGAGGCAATGCGGAACGTTTTCCTTTTGTGCCCGCAGTCAGCAAAACAGCACCCATGGAAGCCGCCATACCAGTGCAAATGGTGGATATATCCGAATTGATGTATTGCATGGTGTCATAAATGCCCAGTCCGGCATGAACCGCACCACCCGGAGTATTAAAATAAATCTGGATATCCTTGCCCGGATCAGATGAGTCAAGAAACAACAACTGTGCCTGGACGATATTTGCCACATAATCATCTATCGGCACCCCGAGAAATATGATCCGGTCCATCATCAGCCTGGAAAAAACATCCATTTGAGCGATGTTTAACTGGCGTTCTTCAATAATGGTGGGAGAAATATAACTGCTGTATACCGAAGTATATTTATCCAGCGCTGCACTGTTTATGCCCATATGCTTGGTGGCATATTTTCTGAATTCATGATTTGAATTTTCCATCTTATTAAGTTTTATTTTTTTCGTTTTCCAATAAATTATTAAATTCTTTCGTATCTATTTTTTTCGTACTGATTGGAGCGTTATTTTTTATAAAATCAATCACCTTCTCCTCTTTTTTCCGGTCTTTCAACTTATTTTTTTCATCTTCTTTTTGCAACACCTCATTGGCATAATTTTCCAGGTGTTCGTCTTCAAAACTGGTGATACCGTATTGCATAAACTGCATCCTGGCCAGTTCTTTGGTATATTCTTTCAACTCATCATCAGTAACCTCCAGATTATTATCATTAGAAATTTTGCTTTTAATGAGTTGCCATTTCACATCTTTCTCAAACTGCGGAAAATCATTTTCAATTTGCGCTTCCGTGAGATCCTTATTGTCCTGATTGGTGGCTTTGATCCATCTTTTAAGAAATCCTGCGGGGATTTCAATATCCAGGTTGTTGATCAATGCTTCTTTGGCATCCTGATGAAATTTATAATCGCTGTCATTCAACAGCTGTTTTTTGATGTCTTCCCTGACCCTTTCCCGGAATTCCTCTTCAGTAGTTACTTCATCCTCTCCATACACTTTATCAAAGAGCTCCTGATCAAGGGAAGCCTCCTGAAAGTCGGATATTTCTTTTATGACTAGCTGGAAGTCAGATGAGAGGGCTTCAGCCTCCTCCTTTTTGATATTCAGCATGGAAAATACTTCTGTATCATTGGGATATGCAGTTTTGACATTAAATGTCAGAATGTCGGACATTCCTGCGCCAATGAACTGCTTTTTTATGTCTTCATCCTTGATGATTTCCACTGATAATTTAGCCTCTTCTTTTACAATGCCTTCGGGTTTGGGTTCATTGTTTTCATCCAGTTCAGTCATATCCCCGGTGATCATGCTCTTTTCGCTTACTTGTTCGGCTGGAATAAATTGACCATACTGGCTTTTATACTGGTTTATCTGGTTTTCAAGAAATTCTTGATCAGGTTCTAACTCATAGTAATTAATCTTTTCCAACTTGTCCAGGTTGATTTCAAATTCCGGGGAAAGACCAATATCGAAGGCAAATTCAAACTCATCCTGATTGTCCCAGTCAATTGAAGGCTGTTCTTTTTCGCTGGGCAAAGGTTCTCCCAATACTTTCAATTGTTGCTCCACGATATACTGGGATAAATTCTGTGAGACAAGCTTATTGATTTCATCCACCAATACCGGCTTACCATACATCTTCTTAATCATCCCAAAAGGAACTTTACCTTTCCGGAAGCCTGGCATATTGGCATTCTTTCGATAATCAGATAAAGTCTTTTTGACCGTTTCCTCATAATCTTCTTTTTCTACTTTGATTTTAATGACAGCATTAAGATCATCAATGTTCTCTTTGGTAATATTCATTATACGCTTGTTTTGAGATTATTATCACGGGATTTTTAGTTAAAAAACCGTCAAAAACAATACTTTTTTATGTTTCCGACGGTTAAGCAGGATTTCGTACGGATGGAGGGACTCGAACCCCCACGCCCGAAGGCACTAGATCCTAAGTCTAGCGCGGCTAC
>CAYFUP010000153.1:0-1685 GCA_964346235.1 uncultured Bacteroidales bacterium
TTTGTTTACATATATGTTCGTCCTTCAACTATGGGTTTGAAACGAAATAACCTGTACATTTAAACTTGTTCTTTTGTCCTTTGCCTGCGTTGTAACAAGCCTTAAATAGTCAATGCTATTCGCAGTTTTTCCGCCTTGGCAAAGAACAAAATAACTTCGTTTATTCCGCACAGTTTATTTTGCATCAAACCCTTAGTCATTAGTCGCCATTTCCTTGATAATCATTATCTTTTGTGCTGAGCAAAGCGAGATTTCTCCTGATTCCTTCAAATTTTGCCCGCTTTAAAGGAGAATGTTTAAACTGCTGATTAAATGATTCTTTGGAAATCTTCTCCCAGTCCTCCCGGTTCATTCGCAGAATATCCGGATTTGGCTCAAATTCACGTTCACCGGTAAAATCGATATGTTTGTTATATGGACATACATCCTGGCAGATATCACAACCAAATATCCAGTCATAAGTTTCTGTCTGCTTTTCCTCCGGAAATTCCCCTTTATGTTCGATGGTGAGGTATGAAATGCATTTTTGCGCATTGACCACATAAGGTTCTTCGATGGCTCCGGTGGGACAGGCACGGAGACAGCGGGTGCAACCACCACATAAATCCTTCACCGGTTCATCATAAACCAACTCCCTGTCGATGATAACTTCTCCAAGGAATACAAAAGACCCGATTTTACGGTTTATAAGTAGTGAATGCTTACCAATCCATCCTATCCCGCTGAGAGCAGCCCAGGCATGTTCCAGAACCGGCGCCGAATCAACAAATACCCTTCCATGAACCTCTTCAAATTCCTTTCTTATATACTCCAGCAAGCTCTTTAATCGCTTCTTCATGATAAAGTGATAGTCTTTGCCGTAGGCATATTTCGAAATTCTTGGTGCATCCGGATTTTGTTGTTTTTCCGGGTAATAATTCATGAGTACTGCAATAACAGACTTTGCACCAGGCATTAATTTTGCCGGATCCAGTCTTTTTTCAAAATGATTTTCCATATAGGTCATCCCTGCATGGTAATCATCGGACAGCCATTTGGTTAAATGAGGTTCTTCCTCCTCCAAATGCCTTGCCCTGGCTATTCCGCAATTGGAAAAGCCCAGGTTTATGGCTTTTTCTTTAATCCGGTGGGTTATGTGTGTTATCTCGTCATTCAAAGGGAATATAATCATTAAGAAATTTGAGGTGATCATTAACCCGGGTCCCCCTGCGATAATATGCAGGCCACCTCATTCATAGGCAATGTGCCATAATTCAAGAACCGCTTTTTAAATCACTATAAAAGGCCCAACTCCAGCTTGGCTTCATCTGAAAGCATGGATTGATCCCATGGCGGATCAAATACAATATTCACATTAACACCTTTCACACTTTCTACTTCCCCTACTTTCTGGTGAATATCCGCCAGCATCTCATCTACTGCCGGACAATTGGGAGCCGTTAGTGTCATCTTAATATTTACTTTGTCATCATCATCCACCAATATCTCATAAATAAGTCCTAAATCATAAATGTTTACCGGAATTTCAGGATCATATACCTGTTTTAGCTGGGACACGACTTCCGACTCAACTTGTAAATAATTAACTTGTTCACTCATGATTACCATCTTTTTTTTTACCTGTCAAACTTAGATCATCAAATCAATAAATCAACTCATCTTGAGACCAACATATAAACAAATCA
>CAYFUP010000153.1:1785-7379 GCA_964346235.1 uncultured Bacteroidales bacterium
AACAAATCACCGCGCTGTCTTTTCCTTCGCCTGATAAGCCATGGCATACAACTTCATTTGCTTGATCATGGACAGGAGTCCGTTAGAACGTGTAGGGGACAAATTCTCCTTTAATCCGATTTTATCAATGAAGTACAAGTCAGCATCAATGATCTCCTGGGGCTCCCTGCCATTCAACACTTTAATTAACAAAGCAATCAATCCTTTGGTGATCAAAGCATCACTGTCGGCTTTAAAGAAAATCCTGCCATCTTTGAATTCAGGTTCCAACCAAACATTTGACTGGCAACCGCTTATCAGGTTATCCTGGGTCTTCCTTCCGTCATCAATTTTCGGCAATTCATTGCTCACCTCAATCAGGTAATTGTATTTATCCATCCAGTCCTCAAAAATGAGAAATTCATCAATAATTTGATCTTGTATGTTATTTACTTCTTTGGTCATGGTTTATGTTTCAACTTTATTTGGTGACAATAAGAAAAACAACTTAATATATAATAGCAACTAAATTTTAAAAATAATAAAAATATCCTGTTTATTCAAAAATACTGATTCAATCAACTATTGAAAAAGTTTCTTCACTTGCTTAATCCCATCTATAAACCGATCAATTTCTTCCCGGGTATTATAAAACACCATCGAAGCCCTTATGCTGCCTTCAATATTATAATGCTGCATAATGGTCTGACCGCAATGGGTTCCTGTTCTTACAGCTATTCCTAATTTATCAAGGATCATGCCAGCATCATAATGATGAATCCCTTCTAAATTAAATGAAATGATGCTGATCTTATTTTTCGAATTCCCATAAATTCTAACATTATCTATGTCTTTCAATTGTTCGGTGGCATAATGCAACAATCCTTTTTCATGTTCCAGCACTTGGTTGATATCCAGGTTCTGAAAATACGATATGGCTTTGCCCATGCCAATAGCACCCACAAAGTTGGGTGTCCCTGCCTCGAATTTCAGCGGCAAATCCTGATAAGTGGTTTTCTCAAAAGATACCTTATCGACCATTTCTCCTCCTACCAGAAACGGAGGCAATGCCTCCAGCCATTGTTCTTTTCCATACAACACCCCTATGCCTGTCGGGCCATAAATTTTATGTCCGGAAAAAGCATAAAAATCACAGTCCAGTTCCTGCACATCGACATTGCCATGCTGGATTGCCTGAGCCCCGTCTAACATCACAGGGATATGATGCTTATGAGCTATGCGGATGATCTCTTTCACCGGATTAATGGTACCCAGTACGTTTGAAACATGATTGATACTGATAACCCGTGTTTTTTCTGTAATCAGATCCGGAAGTGCATCCGTCATTAATTCCCCCGTATCATCGAATGGCAGTATCTTTAGATGGGCTTTTTTGCGTTCAGCCATGACCTGCCATGGAATGATATTGGCATGGTGCTCCATTTCCGAGATGATAATTTCATCGCCCGCTTTAACATAAGCTTCTCCGAAAGAATATGCAATTCCGTTTATGGAGGCGGTCGTTCCTCCGGTGAATATAATTTCATGGCTCGACTTCGCATTGATGAATTGCTGAATCGTCTTTCTGGCATTCTCATATGCTTCCGTGGCCTGCTCACTTAAATAATGTACGCCCCGGTGAATACTGCTGTATTTTGAATCATAAAAATCTTTTATGAAATCGATGACGGGTCTGGGCTTTTGGGCGGTCGCTCCATTGTCGAAATAAACCAGCGGTTTATCATGTACTTTTTGACTTAGTACAGGAAAATCATTCCTGATGGATTCAACATCAAAATATATATCTGTGTTAGATGACTGCATCATTTTTCTCCGCAATTAATGTCACAATTGTTGCACCGGGACATTTGACCACGCATCCGCTTATTCACCAATTCCTCAATCCTCTGCTTCAGGGGTTCCATTTTTATTTTCTTGATGATATCATAAACAAACCCGTACATCAGCATTAGCCTGGCTTCTTTATAATCAATGCCCCTGGACTTTATGTAGAATAAAGCATCCTGATCAAGCTGACCGACAGTGGCACCGTGACTACATTTTACATCATCCGCATAAATTTCCAGTTGGGGTTTGGCATTCATTTTGGCATCATCCGTCAGCAGAAGGTTATTGTTGGCCTGGTATGCCAAAGTTTGCTGTGCGTCTTTTCTTACATATATTTTCCCATTAAAAACTCCCCGGGAAAAATCATCCAGTATCCCCTTAAATAGCTGATTGCTTGTTGCATGAGGCACAGCATGATCCATAAACACATAATTATCAACATGTTGTCCTGAATCAGTAATATATAATCCCAGCACATCATGATTCGCTCCTTCCCCGTTCAGCCGGACACTTACGTTATTTCTGACAAGTCCGCCATGAAGGGTTACCGTATTATGGCTCACATTGCTGTCTTTTTCCTGATGAATATAGGAGTGGGTGAGCTGGATGGTTTCATTATGGGCATTCTGGATTTTGGTGATGTCGATATGGGCATTTTCTCCGGCATAGATCTCTGCTACCTGGTTGGTTAAAAACTGCCTGGGAGAAAGGCTGTGATCACATACCAGGATCTTCCCGTCCGTATTTTCTTCAAATATAAACAGGTTTCTGTGCTGTATCATGAGATCATCTTCCCCCATGGCCAGATTGATGATTTGGATGGGTTTCTCCATGACTGTATTCCGGGGGACATGGATAAACAAACCGTCCTGGGCAAATGCAGAATTCAACGCAACCAGGCTTTCCTCATCCTCATCGGCATACTGACGGTAATGTTTCTTTATCAGCTCAGGATACTTTTGCGCAGCTTCCTGCATGCTTTCTACAATAATGTTTTTCTGAATTTCATCCTCAAAATTTAGTTTGTGATAATAATAGCCGTTTAGCAAAATGACTACCTGGGTATCCAGTTCTGGAATATCACATTTAAAAATATCATCGATGTTGAAATCAATTTCCTGTGGCTTCAACAAGGGATAAAACTCCTTGTCCAGGTATTTATTCAAATCGGTGTATTTGTATTTCTCCATCCTGAAATTCGGGATGCCTTTTTTCAGAAATTTTTGAAATGCTATTTCCCTGGGGGCATTTAAAATATCACTTGAAGAGTGGGAATGACCGTTTTGAATATAGTTTTCAAATAATTCCTTATATAAATCTATATTATTGACTTTTAATTTATTTACCAGCGTTTCCATAGTTATATTGTGCTTTCAAATTATTTGTTAGATTTCATTTTTCAGCCAGTCATAACCTTTTTCTTCCAGCTCCAGGGCCAGTTCCTTCCCGCTGGACCTCACAATTTTACCACCATAAAGTACATGGACAAAATCGGGAATAATATAATCCAGCAATCGTTGATAATGGGTGATAATAATGGTGGCATTATCGCTATTTTTCAGATTATTAACCCCATTGGCAACAATTTTTAGCGCATCAATATCGAGACCGGAATCTGTTTCATCCAGAATGGAGAGCTTTGGATTCAGCATGGCCATCTGGAAAATTTCATTCTTTTTCTTCTCTCCTCCGGAGAATCCTTCGTTGACCGACCGGTTGGTTAAATTTGAGTCGATGGCAACCAAATCTTTCTTTTCCCTCATTAATTTCAGGAAATCAGCGGACGACAAGGGTTCTTCCCCTCTGTATTTTCTTTGTTCATTCATGGCCACCTTAAGAAAATTCACCATGCTTACACCGGGAATTTCTACCGGATATTGAAAACCCAAAAATATTCCTTTCTTGGCCCTTTCATCGGGTTCCATTTCAAGCAGGTCTTCACCAAAATAGGTTACTTCCCCTTTTATGTCATCAAAAATCTCTTTACCGGTTAACACCGAGGCGAGGGTACTTTTCCCTGATCCATTCGGACCCATGATGGCATGTACCTCCCCGGGATTCACCTCCAGGTTGATTCCCTTTAAAATTTCAGTTTTTTCTATGGTTGCTTTTAATTCATTTATCTTTAACATGTTTTTTACTTTATAATGTTTACTATATTATTTGTTTCGGCTTATATATCTGCAATGCCTTTGTTTAAAGACTGATCCTTAAGCGGTTTTTGCTGATCTTAAGGTTCCGTTATCCCACACTGCCTTCAAGACTTATCTGCAATAATTTCTGTGCCTCCACGGCAAATTCCATCGGCAGCTTATTAAGCACTTCCTTGGCATATCCGTTTACAATCAATCCAATGGCATCTTCCGTATCAATTCCACGTTGATTGCAATAAAAAATCTGGTCTTCTCCGATTTTGGAAGTGGTGGCTTCATGCTCCACTAAGCCGGATTGATTTCCGACATCAATATAAGGAAAGGTATGTGCCCCACATTTATCGCCAAGCAGTAAAGAATCACATTGAGAAAAATTTCTTGAATTTTCCGCTTTTTTAGCAATTTTTACCAATCCCCGGTAACTATTGTTGCTGAATCCGGCTGATATTCCCTTCGAAACCACGGTACTCCGGGTATTTTTACCAATATGTGTCATTTTCGTTCCGGTATCGGCCTGTTGGTGATTGTTGGTCACCGCTACAGAATAAAATTCCCCAATGGAATTATCTCCAATCAGGATGCAACTGGGATACTTCCAGGTGATGGCTGAACCGGTTTCCACTTGCGTCCAGGATATTTTTGAGTTCCTCCCGCGGCAAGCTCCCCGTTTTGTCACAAAATTATAAATTCCGCCTTTTCCTTCCTTATTACCAGGGTACCAGTTCTGCACCGTGGAATATTTGACTTCTGCATTCTCAAGGGCAACAATTTCTACCACCGCTGCATGAAGCTGATTTTCATCCCGCTGGGGCGCTGTACAACCTTCAAGATAACTCACATAACTGCTGTCTTCCGCCACAATGAGCGTGCGTTCAAATTGTCCGGTATTGGCCGCATTAATCCTGAAATAGGTGGATAATTCCATGGGACAGCGAACGCCTTTCGGTATGTAACAAAAAGAACCGTCACTGAAAACAGCCGAATTAATGGATGCAAAGAAATTATCGGTATAAGGCACCACCGTACCCAGATATTTTTGCACCAGGTCCGGATGTTCCTGGACAGCCTCACTCATGGAACAAAATATGATACCAAGCTCAGCCAATGTTTCCTTGAATGTGGTGGCCACCGAGGTGCTATCTATCACTGCATCTACTGCCACCCCTGCCAGTCTTTTTTGCTCGTCAAGCGAAATCCCCAATTTGTCAAAAGTACTTTTTACTTCAGGATCCATTTCATCCAGACTGTTTAATTTGGCTTTCCTTTTCGGTGCGGAATAATAAATGATATCCTGGTAATTGATCTCAGGCAATTCTAAATGAGCCCATTTCGGCATTTTCATGGATTCCCAGTGCCGGAAGGCCTTTAAACGAAAGTCCAGCATAAATTCCGGCTCATTTTTTTTGGCAGAAATCATCCGGATCACATCCTCGCTTAAACCTTTGGGTATGGTATCACTTTCAATATTCGAAACAAAACCATATTTGTACTCGCTTTGTGTTACTTCTGATAATATTTTTTCCTGACTAGCCATAAATCTTTCTTTTTTATTTAATCCTTATTTAGTGGTTCTAAGAAAACGTCAATAACTGCGTTATGCTCACCTTAAGCACC
>CAYFUP010000154.1:0-7220 GCA_964346235.1 uncultured Bacteroidales bacterium
ATAATGATCAATAAATACATCAGGTTCATTCATCCTGCCCCACTTGAATTTATTCATGAGCTTATCGTACAATATATCACTATCCACCCTTCCGGTATTCAGCACATTGCTGCTGCTGGTCTTTATCGGCACCAGCCGGTAGGCAAATCCTTCCAGTTGCAAATAATCTTTCAAACCCATTGTGACATCATTGGTCGGAGATACAAAATATACCGGTCTTTCCCAGTTGAAATGTGCAAACAGATCCAGCATCAACAGATCGCTTTTCTGCAGATACCTGCGTTTAAAACGCCATTTAATGGAAGGCACGATTTTATCGGCATTTTCAGGTCTTACGATACCATTCTGAATGACATTCGCTGAATCCACCGGAATTTCGAACCTTGATGTAGGAATGTAATCGACCTGCTCTGAAGCCCCGATTTTTAGTTTTGTTCGCTGATCATCATTGGCCACGAAATTGATAACATTCCTGGCGTTTACAAAACCATCCAGCCGCTCCACCATGTAAATGATATCATTGGTGCCCTGCCTGTATTTATTTTCCTTTAATGTAAAGGGCACTGGCTCAGAATCATAAGCTTTTCTTTTCATCTGGTTTATATACCAGTCCGTATTCAGCAAACTCAGGTTGACCACCCGCACATCGGTTCTTACTCCCTCTACCTCCTGGGCATACCAAAGCGGAAAAGTATCGTTATCGCCATTGGTAAACAAAATGGCGTTCGGTGCACATGAATTCAGGTAATTACAGGCAATATCCCTGGCGGTATATCGGCCGGATCTATCATGATCATCCCAGTTTTCTTTGGCTAAGATAGCAGGTGAAATGAACAGGCAAATGAAGGTAACCATCAAAGCTGCCGGGATTTCAGCAAGCTTTTTCCGGATTAAATCAAAAAATGACAGCACAGCAAATCCTATCCATATAGAAAAGGCATAGAAAGAACCCGCATAAGCATAATCGCGCTCCCTGGGCTGATAAGGATATTGGTTCAGGTAAACCACAATTGCAATGCCTGTTAAAATAAACAGCAAAGCGACCACGAAAAAATTGCGATGGTCACGTTGATATTGGTAGAGTAAACCGATGATTCCCAGTATTAATGGAATGAGAAAATAGGTATTGCGCGATTTTTCCTGGGCATATTCCGTAGGAAGATCTTTCTGAGTGCCTATTCTGGGACTATCAACAAAATTGAGCCCGCTGATCCAGTTGCCTTTTAGAATACCTCCATGACCCTGGGTATCATTTTGTTTTCCTGCAAAATTCCACATGAAATACCTGAAATACATAAATCCGATTTGGTAAGTAAAGAAAAAACGCAGATTCTCACCGAAAGTCGGAATTACCTTCTGAGAGGTATTCCCGTCATTTCCTCGCACCCTGACTGTCCTCCCTTCTATTTTTCCCCAATCTTTGTAGGCTTTAACATGGTCACTGCCAGAACTCCACATCCTGGGAAAGAAGGTGGTAAATCTTTCATCGTACTCATATTCGGGTTTATAATAGGAAACCTTATATTCACCGTCTTCCTGAATATATACAGGCTTTCCTTCTTCCCTGCCATCCACAGGGGCACTGAAATACTGTCCGTAAACCAGCGGTCGGTCCCCATATTGCTCTCGGTTTAAATAAGAAAGCAGTGAAAAGACATTCTCCGGATCATTTTCATCCATGGGCGGATTTGCCAGAGAACGAATCACAAGTAAAGAAAATGAAGAATACCCGATGGCGATGACGGCAAACATGGTGATGATGGTATTCAGCAATACTTTGTTCTTCTTTTTGGTGTATTGCAATCCCCATACAATTAATCCAACCAGCAATATAATATAGAAAATAACCCCTGAGTTATAGGGCATGCCAAATCCATTCACGAATAATAATTCAAACCAGGTGGATACTTTTACGATGCCGGGAATTAATCCGTACATGATAACGCCAAGGATAACCGCTGAAATGAGCGCAGCATAGAATATGCCTTTTTTGGTGACTTCATATTTCCGGTAATAATAGACAAACA
The DNA here is from genome assembly GCA_964346235.1 of uncultured Bacteroidales bacterium. GTDB lineage: Bacteria > Bacteroidota > Bacteroidia > Bacteroidales > CAYFUP01 > CAYFUP01. The sequence continues at coordinate 2,028 of CAYFUP010000154.1, forward strand.
CAATGGCCGGAATGGCAAGCAGATTTAATAAGTGCACGCCAATGGATAATCCCATCAAATAAGCAATCAATACCAACCACCGGTTTGAATGAGGTTCGAAGGCAATGTTTTCCCATTTCAGAATGGCCCAGAAAACAAAAGCCGTAAATAATGATGACAAAGCATATACTTCCCCTTCAACGGCTGAAAACCAGAAAGTATCTGTAAAGGCATAACTCAATGCGCCGACCAGGCCTGCTCCAAAAACGGCCAACATCTTTCCCTGCGTAAAATCTTCATTTTTCACCATTGATTGCTGTGCCAGGTGGGTGATGGTCCAAAACAAAAATAGAATGGTAAAAGCACTGGCCAAACCAGACATGGCATTTGCAAGCATGGCAACAAATTCTTCCCCCGGCGCAAAAAAAGAAAAAAACCTTGCCAGCAACATATAAAACGGCGCTCCGGGTGGATGCCCCACTTCCAGTTTATAGGCCGAAGCAATAAACTCCCCGCAATCCCAAAGACTAACAGTGGGTTCTATGGTTAATAAATATACAGTGGAAGCCATGAGGAAAAGAACCCATCCGATAATGATATTTAACTTTTTATACTGCTCCATACGACTTGGTGTTATTAAATGATAAATGCACCATATTATTTAAAAAGCATTATTCATCATTATATCATACAACGCAATGATATTCAGGTACTTTTTAGCTTGATGCATGATAAAAAAACTCAAAAATAAACAGAAGCGAAGGTAATGCATTTTTATTTTTTAAAAATGCCATAAGGTATAAAATTATTCATCATCTTTTGAAGTAGCCCTTATCAGCCAGCTTTTCTCAATGGCTTTTGCTGCCTCCGAAATTTCCCGGGCACTTTTATTAATCTGAATAATGGTTTGTTCAATGGAATCAGTAAAAACACTGTCGCTTACCAATTTGGATACTATGCCTTTGCCCTTGTTTATTTCATTGGACAGCATGACCAGGTTCCTTGTCAGTATTTTCGTGTTCTCAGTGGTTTTATTCAAATTATCAAACGTTGTATTCATGCTGTTCGACATGATGGTATCCGTAAACATTTTTCCAAAAATGCCTTCCCCCTGATTAATCTTGGCAGTGATTTCTTCCAGGCTATTGGAGGCCTGTTCAAAGCTTTGGCCTGACATGGACAAGCTTTTGGAAAAAGCCGTATCAATTAATATCTTTCCCAGTATCCCCTGTCCCTGATTGACTTTTTTAGTAATAACCGAGATCTCAGACGTGATCATATTGATGTTTCTGCTTGCCTTATCCAGGTTGGCAGTCATGGTAGTGTCGGTGAATATTTTTCCAAACATGCCTTCGCCCCGGTTTATTTTATCCGTAATTTGAATTAAATTATCCGATACCACAGATATATTTTCACTGGATATTTTTACCTCTTTTAAAATATCATTGAAATCAACGGGCTGAAGGGTTTGTATAAGATCCTGCTCCTGGATGGTCTCCGATTCCGGACTGCCGGGAAAAATTTTGACAATTTTGTTACCAAGCAAGCCATCAGAGCTAATGGTGGCCTTCGAGTCTTTTTTTATGAATTCCCTCACATCATTTTTTAGCGACAACTCCACCTTAACTGTGGAATCAGTAAGAATCAAAATATTGGTAATGGTGCCTACATTTATTCCGGAGAACCTAACATTGTTGCCCAACCGTAAGCCTTTTACATCTTCAAAAACGGCGCTGACACGAAAAGTTGAACCGAACAGGTTTTGTTGCCGGCCCAAAAAATATATGGCCAGGATGAAAAGGATAATTCCGGTAGCGACAAAAAGTCCCAAGCGAATATTTTTAGCCTTCTTCATTCATTGAAATATTAATGTTTAACAATTCTTTATTAGCCTTATCGTTCAGACAATAAATTTTTTTTACAAGAATATAAAAATTAAGGACTTCATCATTATCATATTCTTAAATTATTCCGTTACGAAAAAACCGGACATAATGGATTCATTGAAAAAATGGCTGCACCAGCTCATTATCCGATTTTTTAAGCTCATCATACGTGCCTTCCGCGATAAATTTGCCTCCATGAAGGACCAAAATCCGGTTTGCAGTCAATTCCACACATTTTATGTCATGCGTAATGATCAATGATGAGGTTTGATATTTGTTCTTAATCTTGTTTATCAATTCACTGATTTCTTTTGAGGTAATCGGATCCAGCCCCGTGGTCGGTTCATCGTACATAATAATCTCCGGATTAAGAATTAATGTACGGGCCAGGCCGATTCTCTTTTTCATTCCTCCGGATAATTCATCCGGCATCTTATCGATGGCATCCAGCAATCCAACGCTTTCAAGGGTTTTTTCCACCATGCTGTTTTCCTCTTCCAAAGATAGTTTTCTCATTTTTCTTTTCACAGGAAAAAGCAGATTTTCCCTTACAGTCATCGAATCATACAAAGCACCTCCCTGAAATAAAAACCCCAGTTTTATCCGAATATTATTTAATTCATCAATGTCGAGGTCAACAATATTTTTGCCCAATATGCTGATGTTTCCCGCATCAGGCTCTATTAACTTAACCAAGCATTTGATTAATACTGATTTTCCAGATCCTGATTTTCCAAGTATGGCAAGATTTTCACCCCGAAAAAGGGTTAGATTTATGTCTTGCAGAATATGCAAATCATCAAATGATTTCTTTAAATGCTCAATGTTGATAACAATATCTTTATTATTTGATTTCCCTGCCATCTAATATATGATATTCAATAATTGTGTAATTTGAACGGCAATCAGATCCAAAATAAAAATAGCCACAGAAGAATATATCACTGCTGTATTGGCAGCCATACCAACTCCTTCAGTTCCAAACCTGGTATAATAACCTTTATAGCAACCAATGATCCCAATGGCAAAACCGAAAAAGAACGTTTTAATTACAGCCGGTATGAAATCATGAAAACTGAAGGCATCAAACGATTGCGAAATGAATAAACGCAACGCCACTTCGCTATGCATATTAACGCCAATATAAGCCCCAAACGATGCAATGGCATCGGCATAAATGGTCAAAACCGGAACCATCAGGGTGGTAGCCAGTACCCGGGTCACCACTACAAACATAATCGGATAAGTCCCGGAAACCTCCATGGCATCAATTTGTTCGGTGACCCGCATCGAGCCAATTTCTGCGCCTATTCCGGACCCTACCTTGCCTGCACATATTAAGGCTGTGATAACCGGACCAATTTCTATAACAATGGATGCAGCCACCATGGACGGCAACCATGATTCTGCTCCGAATTCAGCAAGTACCGGTCTGGATTGCAATGTAAGCACCATACCCAGGATAAATCCTGTTATGCTTATGAGAAGGAGAGAGGTATATCCGATTTGATAGGACTGCTTTAAAAACTCCCTGTATTCGAACTTTCTTTTGAATAAAGTTCTGAAGAAATCTCCTGTAAACCTGGTAATTCCGGCCAGTTCAGTTAAAAAAGGCTCAATTTGTTTCAAAAAAAGCTTCAACATTCGATCACTGTAATATCAAAAATTTCTTCAAAGTTTGTAATAAATATTCAGAAATTAATACTTTGATGATAAATTTAATGTTAAAAATGGAATACAGGGAGCTCCTTTATTCACTAAACCGCTTGAATACTGTTTTGATTTGGTTGCTCAAAGAATTTCCAGCATCAATGAACCCTTTCTTTAAATCCCTCCATGCTTCACCGGTTGAATCTGACAGTTCATTGAGCTTTTTCTGCAAGTTCTTTTGCCTTTCCCTCAATCCGTCCAGCTCTTCTCTGAGTTTTTCCTTGGTCGAACCAGTGGCCAGCGACATCATCTCTTCAAGTTCCTTGATTTTATCATTGAGGCTATCGACCTGGGTTTTGGCTTTGTTATAAAAAGTATCCCAGCGCTCATCCGTGATCAGAATCAAATCCGATACCTTTTCCTCCACTTCATATAACCTGTATTTCAGCTTATCAAAAAATGACTCCTTCATTGATTCTTCAAACTCTTCCTTTGCCTTTTCCCATTCGTCATCCTCGCTTTTATTGAGGGCTTCAAATCTTTCTCTCAGGTTATCTTTTTTTCTGTTTATCTCATTCAGCTGGCTGAACAACTCTTCTTCTGCCTTTTTTCTGGCTTCCTGGGCTTTCTCCTGGAGCCTTTCAATTTTCGACATCATGAAGTCAAATCTCTTTTGAGCTTCTTCAATATAACTTTGCTTGTTTTCCATAATATGATTTATTTTGGTTGTGAAATTATTTTTAATCCCAATAAGTGAAGTAAAAAGAGAACAGTAGTTACCTCGTTACTATTGCAACAATGCTTTTAATTAAATGGTTCATTTTCGCCAAAATTAATGGTATAAAATAATACGCATATAAACTTAACCTAATTTTAATGTTATAAATTTACAAATATTCCATTTTATATTCAATTTTTATGTTTTATTTGTTTTGTGTCATGAAGATAAAAAAATAATGCCATAGATTTATGATTTTATATCATCAACCTCCATCATATGGTAACAGATAATAACATTATGCTTTCACATCAGGGAAATTTTAGCTTTAAGATGATTGGTGAGTTGCTAAAAGCCTTATACCAAAAGATGGATGAGATGAGTCTTTCTGTATCATACAAAAAAGCCGTCTATTCCATTATGGTGGAATCCCTTGAAAATATTTACCGGCATTATGAATTGGACCCATCCATCAATAAAAATGTGCAAAAAAATCCACACTTTACCCTTAAAGCCATCGAAGATGAAGAATTTTTACTCACTGCAGGCAATCCAATTGCCAATTCCAGAATTGAAGGATTAAAAAGCAGGATCGACTGGATCAATGATATCAGTCAGAAGGATTTGAAACAACAATACAGGAATGCACTTAAAAAACTAAACTTATCCAACAGGGAAGGCGCCGGTATTGGAATAATTGCCATCGTGAAGCTGGCAGGAAATAAAATCAAATATGCCTTTGAACCCTTAAATGAAAATACTTCTTACTTTACGATGACCATTAAAATATCAAAATATAAAAAACATCGCTAATGAACCCTTTAATTAGTGTCACTAAGCTGCAATTAAAACGTTTAAAAACAATTGTTTACACTTTTGTAGTGTATGTGAGAAAACCAACAAATTATGCTAAAGTGGTTCTAAGAAGGCGTCAGGAACAAGGCATGCGGGCCTTAAGTG
>CAYFUP010000155.1:0-7148 GCA_964346235.1 uncultured Bacteroidales bacterium
TTAATAAAATATGTATTAAATCTTAATATTAAGCGAAAGACATGATAAATTACTCTTCCAACATTTATAGTCTGGAATGAAAAAGTAATAAAGAAACAGTTGGTTTAAGGAATATGCTTAATTAATATAAGGTGTTGGTTATCAATACATATGTTAATAAAAGTCATTTTTTTCCTCTTGGTCCTTATATATTCGTGCTTCATCTTTGGAATAATCTTTTCAATATAAGTAATTTAATAAACTATAACATCCCTCTTTTTTCAATGACCAATGTAACAATATATTTTCTTATTTTAATGGCCATATAGGTGATAAATTGACAGAATAATGAAAATAATTTATATATATCATTTTTTATATTGCTAATCAAATAATAATGGCGATCATTTTTTCTAATTTTGATGATTCATTTATATAAGTAATTAACACAAAATTATTTACATATAAATTCGTTAATAATGAACTCGCATTCTTTTGGTTAAAAAAAATTAAGTTAATTGAAAAAAAATATAACAATACTGACAATCATTATTTTTAATGCTTTTTTGTACTTCGTCAGGGCAGATGACAAAATTGCGCCCCCTGTATTAAAACTGGTGAGCTATAATCCTTTTACGGACAGTCTGTCCTTATACTGGGAAAAAGGTCATGGTGACGATTCAATCGCCTCATACGAGATTCGCAAGTGGACCTTCAATGAATTAGAAGGATGGCGTTTAAACGATGAAAACCCGGAAGGACGTATTAAAAACGACGGCAGCACTTCGTATCGCTACAAGAAATATATTTCCGGGGTGAATCCTTCTTCTTCAGCCTATTCCATTATAGCCATCGATACAAGTGGAAATGAAGGAACTTCGGAAGGTCATGAGCTTATAAATTGTGATTCAAGATACGATTCATGTAATGCCAGAGTAATTATAAAATGGAGTCCTTATACTGTTTTTAAAAATGAATTTCTGATTACCCCTCCTTTGTCAAGAAACATCGTTGATAACCAAATCCAGTCCTATCGTATTTACCGTGGACAGGTGGATTCACCCAAAGGTTCATTCCAGAAGATCGGCAGTGTTTCTGGAGATGATACCGTCTATATTGACGAGACCTATCAAAGAGGCAACATATATCAATATTATATTGAAGCCATTAAAAGTGGTTTCAAAAAATATCGCAACCGACCGGTGTTTTCAACCTCCAATCTTACGACTGTGAATACCTCCATGGCCAGGGAACCGGATTCCCTGTATGCCATGAGCTCAATTGTCCGGAATGGTGAGTTGGTATTTCGTTTTTTTATTGATCCCGGGACTGAAATTCAGGATTTCGAGATACATAAAAGTCGTGCATCCGATGGAAGTTTTGAACGGATTTCAAGGATAAACATTTCCGATTCTATCTACGAATATTCCTCTCCTTATCTTCAATCAGCGGACCATTATAAACTGTTGGCATTCAATTATTGTAATGACACAGTGGCCGAATCAAATCCTTTGAACCATATGCAGTTAAAAACAAATCAAGAAATGATTGCTCCCCAGAATAATAATTATCAGATTGAACTTGAATGGAATAAGCTGATTGGATGGAAGAATGGCGTCAGTCACTATCGCTTAAGCCGGTCCGGCAACAAGGAGCCTAAAACAATCGAACTGTCACCCGCCACCACCGTTTACACAGATATGCTTTCTATGGAGGAAACAGGGCAGATTAGCAGCAGCGGTTATATTTGTTACCGGGTGGAAGCCATGGAAGCCGGAAGTCCGTCTCCCACTCCTGGTCGCTCCCTTTCTAATAGGGCATGTGTACACTTAAATCCGGGCATTACCATGCCAAACGCTTTTAATCCCCTTGATCCTGTTAATGAGGATTTTACATTTTACATGTCTTTTGTACCAGTTGATTTTTATTTTGCGGTTTACAGCAGGCAAGGCAGTCAAGTATTTGAGACCACTGAGCATGGTCAATACTGGGACGGGCGTTTACCCAATGGCAGCTATGCCGCCGAAGGGGTTTACCATTATTATATGAATCTTACAATGGAAAGCGGAAAAAACATTAAAAGACGGGGACAAATCACTTTGTTTTATGACAAATAGGTATAATATTTGATATAAATATATATGGCTGATGGAAATGTCTGTGGGGATGAAAATTCTGCCATTAAAAATTACGCATAACAGCGAACCAGTGTACATTATGAATTGTATTTAAAATGATTAAATTTGCGAAGGGAAAGGCAATATGAATATGAAGGGATTAAAGGAAGCAGATACCGGTATCATTAATGAAAAATTTGAGGACCTCATTAGGAATTGTCAGCGATGCAAAAAAGATGAGGACAGGAAGCTTGTTGAAAAGGCCTTCATGATATCCAATGAAGCCCATAAAGGGATGCTTCGTAAATCGGGAGAACCTTATATTTTGCACCCCATCGCTGCGGCCAGAATCATATCCGAGGAAATGGGTTTGGGTCCGAAGTCAATTGCCTGTGCCTTGCTGCATGATGTGGTGGAGGATACTGATTATACCATTGATGACATCAAATATCAATTTGGTGAAAAGGTGGCTTCCATTATTGATGGATTAACAAAAATTTCCGGTGTATTTGACAATAAGTCCTCCCTTCAGGCTGAGAACTTCAGGAAGATGTTGTTAACCCTTTCTGATGATGTTCGTGTTATTTTGATCAAGCTGGCGGACCGGCTTCATAATATGAGGACTTTATATGCATTGCCTGCCCATAAGCAATTTAAAATTGCCGGTGAAACCCTGTATTTGTATGCTCCCCTGGCACACAGACTGGGATTGAATGCCATAAAGACCGAACTCGAAGATTTAAGCCTGAAGTACCAGCATCCCAAAATATATAATGAGATATCCAAGAAGCTGGAAGAGACCAAAAGTTACCGGGAACAAATCATCAATACTTTTAATCAGCCTATCATTGAAGCCCTGCAACAAAATAATATTTCCTTCAGGATAAACGGACGGGTTAAATCCATATATTCAATATGGAAAAAAATGCAGGAAAAAGATATATCCCTGAGCGATATATATGACTTGATTGCTGTCCGCATTGTTTTCAATTCCAAAGATAATATTGCTGAAAAAACCCAATGCTGGGAGATTTATTCCCTGATTACCGATATATATACTCCAAAGCCGGAAAGAATAAGGGATTGGATTAGTAAACCCAAAGCCAATGGTTATGAAGCGTTACATGTCACAGTGATGGGTGCTTTTGGTAATTGGGTGGAAGTACAGATTCGTTCTGAAAGAATGGATGAAATTGCAGAGCTCGGTTTTGCTGCGCATTGGAAGTATAAAGGGATTTATTCCAGCGAAAACGAACTCGACAAGTGGATACAAACCATTAAAGAGCATTTGGAGAATCCCACTCCTGATGCCATGGAGTTTCTGGATGAGTTTAAACTGAATCTGTTCTCCCAGGAAATTATGGTATTCACCCCAAAAGGGCATATCAAAACCTTGCCCAAGAATGCTACTGCCCTTGATTTTGCCTATGAGATTCATTCCGAAATTGGCAACAAAGCCATTGGGGCAAAAGTGAATCATAAGCTTATCCCGCTGAATTATAAGTTATCCAGCGGTGATCAGGTAGAGATTATTACCTCAGATAAACAGCGCTCTCAGGTCAAATGGCTGAATTATGTCAATACCGCAAAAGCCAAGGCAAGTATTACCAGTGCTTTAAAAGCGGAAAGAAAAAACAGGATATTACGGGGACAGCGTATTCTGGAAAACAAGCTTAAAGAATTGAACCTTCATCCGACTTCCCATATTTTTAAGAAGTTATTTGAAGGATATAATGTAGTTTCAAAAGATGAGCTATACAGTAAAATTGGCAGCGATATCATTAAACTGGATGGTATTCATAAGATTGTAAAGAAAAAGTCCAGGAATAAAATCATAAAATACTGGCAGATTCAACTGAGCCGAAGCAATCAGAAAACAAAAACCAGCAAAAAAAATGAAAATGTTCATGCTTCCCCCTTGCTGATCTCGGACGATGAGACGGAAACCCTTAACTATAATATTGCTGAATGTTGTAAGCCTATTCCGGGTGATGATGTAGTTGGTTTCAGAAATAAAGACGGTACCGTCACCATTCATCAATCCAAATGCCATACTGCCCTTAAGCTTATGTCCAGCAGAGGGGAGCTGATTGTCCCGGCGAAATGGACTTCCCATAAAGTAATGTCCTTTTTATCCACCTTAAATTTTAAAGGAATCGATCGCAAAGGCCTGGCTTATGACATCACTTCCATCATATATAATGAGAATAATGTGAGCATGCGTTCTGTAAACCTGGATTCCAGTAATGGGGTTTTTGAAGGAAAAATTGATTTGTATATTCATAATACCGAAGACCTGAATAATTTGATTGCCCGTCTGAGTCAAATTAAAGGAATAGAGCGTGTTATAAGAGAGGAGAGAATTGAAGATTGACATAATAAAGCCATGAAGTCTTTATTAATTATATAAAAAATGCTATTTTAGCATCATATATTAAATTAGATTAGATTAAAATACTTGATAATTATTAAGATTGATGGCAAAAGAAGATCATAATAAAAAAACGGTCAAGAAAATTTTTACCGAATACCTTGAAAAAAAAGGACACCGTAAAACCCCTGAGCGATTTGCAATCCTAAATGAAATTTACAGCCGGGACGGGCATTTTGATATAGAATCCTTGTATTTATTCATGAAAAATAACAACTACAGGGTGAGCCGTGCTACGCTCTATAATACCATTGAATTGTTGCTGGATTGCAACCTGGTTATCAAACACCAGTTTGGTAAAAACATTGCTCAGTTTGAGAAGGCTTATCAATGTAAGCAGCATGATCACCTCATTTGTACCAAATCAGGCAAAGTAATTGAGTTTTGCGATCCCCGTATCGAAGAGATTATCAATACGGCTGCAGAAATCAATAATTTTAAACCGCTCTATCATTCATTATATATTTATGGCATTTGTAATGATGAATTTGATAAATAGGTTTAGCCTATCATTATAACCGCTTTTTATCGCTTAAATTTGTTGCGAAAATAATTTAAAAACACTAAACCAATGAAAGTTGATGTATTATTAGGCCTTCAGTGGGGAGATGAAGGGAAAGGAAAAATTGTGGATGTACTTACCAGTAATTATGATGTTATTGCAAGGTTTCAGGGAGGACCAAATGCCGGGCATACCCTTGAAATAGAAGATATACAGCATATTTTGCATTCCATTCCTTCCGGTGTTTTCTGGGAGGACAAGATTAATCTTGTTGGGAACGGGGTGGTGATTGATCCGGTGATTTTCAGTGAAGAAGTCAATGCATTAAAAAAGAAGGGCATAGATCTTCAAAAGTCCCTTAAGCTATCCAAAAAGGCACATCTCATATTGCCCACCCACCGTTTATTGGATGCAGCATCAGAGGCGGCAAAAGGAAAAACGAAGATAGGCTCAACCTTGAAAGGCATTGGTCCTACCTACATGGATAAAACCGGAAGAAACGGGATGAGAATCGGGGATGTATTAAAAGACAATTTCCGGGAGAAGTATGAATTCTTGAAAGAAAAACACAAAGGGATCCTTTCTCAATATGATTTCGAATATGATCTTCAGGAATATGAGAAAAGCTGGTTCGAAGGCATTGAAGTACTCAGGGAGTATCAGCTTGTGGACAGTGAATACCTGATTAATGAATACCTGGATGACGGCAGGAAGGTCCTGGCTGAAGGAGCTCAGGGAACTTTGCTGGATATAGATTTTGGGTTTTATCCTTTCGTCACTTCTTCCAATACCATTTGCGCCGGTGCTTGTATCGGACTGGGCGTAGCCCCTCACAAGATAGGGGAAGTAATGGGAATATTTAAATCATATTGTACCCGGGTCGGAAGCGGTTCATTTCCTACCGAACTCAATGACCAGACGGGCGAGAAATTGCGTGAAGCCGGACAGGAATTTGGAGCCACGACCGGGAGACCCCGCCGTTGTGGATGGCTTGATTTGGTAGCACTCAAATATGCTGTGATGCTCAATGGGGTCACTCAGCTGATCATTACCAAAACAGATGTGTTAAGTGAATTTGAAACCATAAAAGTCTGTACGGGCTATCAAACCAATTATGGTTTAACCACTAAACTTCCTTATGATACTGAAGGAAAAATGGAACCCGTTTTTGATGAGTTGCCCGGATGGAAATCCGACATTACCCAGGCAAAAAATGAAAAGGATCTGCCCTTACAACTCAGGGAATATATTACCTATATTGAAAATTACCTGGAAGTCCCTGTGAAGATGATTTCCATGGGACCGGAACGTACCCAAATCATATACAGAAGGTGAATGACTGGTGCTTAAGATGAGTATAACTCCATTATTAATGTTTTTACAGAACCACTAATTAAAAGGAGCATAACAAAGTTATCGGCTTATTATTACATACATTAATAATGTGTAAATAGTTGTTTTCAAGGCCTTTAATGCAGTATAGAACCAAAAACTAATTGCTTATATAAATGCTGTGTTTGATGTATTTTTGTTCTTCGATGATCTGGAGAATGAAATAAGATAAATCTTTACGTGAGATATAACGGGAAGATTTCATGCCCACTTCACCCATTTCATATATTTTTTCAAGTGGGCCGTCCGTTAACCTGGGCGCCCTGATTAATGTCCAGTCAAAATTGCTGTCAATAATATCCGGTATGATGTCGTTTATTTGTTCAAAAGCCCGTTTATGAAAAAGTTTAAACCAAAAAGTATTAAAATTATCCTTCGAACCCGGAATATCATGCTCTAAAATGAATGCAGCAGGAATGACACAAATCATCCTTGTTAAATGGCTTTCTTTCAGGGCCTTATTCAGATTGCTGATAATCGCATTGTTAATCAGTGAAAGATTTTCTTCCAGTGAAAAGATAACCACTGCATCTGTCTGATTAATCATTTCTTTTACTTTATCGTAATTTTCCGAAGAACCTTCAATGATATTCAGGTTATCATGGATTAAGGAAAATTCAAAAGGATTTGGAATTAAAGCATTGATGATATATTCCCTGTCCACTGCTTCCTGAATGAATGTTTTTCCTGTGGCGCATCCGCCTCCGATTAAAGCTATTTTTTTCAT
>CAYFUP010000156.1:0-7147 GCA_964346235.1 uncultured Bacteroidales bacterium
ATGGAGCCCTCATGGTTTATTTGCCCCTAATGAATTTATGCATGCTCCTTTGCCTATTGCTAATTCGCATGGTCCTATGCCTTTGGGGAACTCACAAGCTCTTTTGCCTTCGGCGAATTCACAAACTCATTTGCCTTCGGCGAGCTCGCACGCTCGGTTCATCTCATGCTGTGAACGGGGTTTGATGAGGAATTCATAATGTTTCCTTTGTTTTACTGAAATATCACTTCATGCTCTCAAACGGTTGACACCTTCTTCCGGGATGCCGACTGAATGCATTCTCTTTGTGAAATAATCACAGATACTCCCTCATAATTCAGTTCTCTGAGAATAATCCCCGTATTTTCTTCCCGGAACTTTTTCAGGGGATTCATCACAATGACATGTTCCGCTTCTACCCCGATCCCTTTGCATATATTTTCTATTCTACCAGTTCCCGGAGAATCCTGTCCCCCGGTCATGCCCGTCGTAGAATTATCGGAGATAATGATCGTCATGGGCGTGTTTTCATTCACTGCATCCAGCAGTCCTGTCATGCCTGAATGAGTAAACGTCGAATCACCAATCACAGCAACGGAAGGAAGCAGTCCGGCATCTGAAGCCCCTTTAGCCATCGTGATGGACGCACCCATATCAACACATGAGTTAATGGATTTATATGGTTCAAGGGCTCCAAGTGTATAACAGCCTATATCAGAAAAAACCCTTCCTTTTGAATAGCGCTCAAGTGCTTTATTCAATGACTCATACATATCAATGTGGCTGCAACCCTTACATAATGCCGGAGGTCTGGGTACTAAGATTTCCGGAACTTTTAATGCGAGGCCATCATCCTTGATATTCATGGCAGCTTTGACCAAATCAGGTGTCATTTCTCCGTCGCGAGGGAAGGTCCCGTCAAGTCTGCCCATAACTTTTTCATTTCCCAGCAGTCCATTGATTTGTTCTTCCAAAAATGGATAGCCATCTTCAATGACCAGGACTTTTTCAACATTGTTGATCAATTCTCTGATGAGGTTGACCGGAGCAGGATACTGGCCAATTTTCAGATGAGGATAAGATACATTGTTTTCCAAACTTTCCATGAAATAATTATATCCCAGTCCGCAGGCAATAATTCCCAATGCCTTGTCCGCTGCATCATAATATTTATTATATTCCGAATGAGCTGCACGTTCACTTATTGCTGGCTGGTGATCCAGCAGCACCTTGAATCTTTTCCGGGCAATGGCCGGCAAAAGGACAAACTGGGATGGGTCTTGCGGTATTTTCATGGGATTCTGTTCCAATACCTGACGCCTCGATACGATCGACCGGGAATGAGCCAGCCGGGTGGTAATGCGCATAAGTATGGGTAATTGCTCATTTTCGGAAAGCTGAAAGGCTTCAAATATCATCTCATAAGCTTCCTGTTGATTGGAGGGTTCAAAGACAGGTACCATCGCAAATTTTCCAAAATAACGGGAATCCTGCTCGTTCTGAGAAGAATGCATGGACGGGTCATCAGCAACAGCAATAACAAGTCCGCCATTTACACCGGTGATGGCAGCATTCATAAATACATCGGCGGCAACGTTTAACCCAACATGTTTCATGCATGCCATGGCACGCTTACCGGCATAGGACATCCCCAGTGCTGCTTCTAATGCAGTTTTCTCATTGCTCGACCATTGATGATGAACACCCCTGAAAAGGGCCAGTTCCGATTGCTGAACATATTCAGTGATTTCCGTAGAAGGAGTGCCCGGATAAGCATAGATTCCTGACATGCCTGCATCCACAGCACCCTGGGCTATTGCCTCATCCCCGAGTAATAATAATTTTTCCATAAACAGATCCATCCATAAAAAAGGCTGTAAAAATAATTTTTTAAACTGAAAAATCATCATAGGATGGCATTTTATGGTTATGATGGATTTTCTTATCTTTGCCCGAATTTTAATATATTGACCCTATGCAAAACAATGAAAACATCAGATTGATCCTTGAAGATGGCAGTGAGATAAAAGGAAAATCTTTCGGTGCAGCCCGATCCATTGCCGGAGAAGTTGTTTTTAATACGGCCATGACAGGTTATCCGGAAAGTCTCACCGATCCTTCATATAGGGGACAAATCCTGGTTTTAACCTATCCCCTCGTGGGCAACTATGGGGTTCCCAGGGATGAAGCGATTAACGGCATATCCAGATTTTTTGAGTCTGAGCGTATTCAGGTTTCAGGGTTGATCATATCCGACTATTCATTAAAATACAGTCACTGGAACGCAAACCAGAGCCTGAGTGACTGGTTAAAATCTTTTGACATCCCCGGTATTTATGATGTTGACACAAGAGCACTTACCAAGCAATTAAGAGAAAAAGGCTCCATGCTGGGTAAGATTTCTTATGAAAATGAAAAGATTGACTTTTACGACCCGAACAAGGAAAACCTGGTATCAGAAGTATCAACAAATGAAAAGGTGGTATATGGAAAAGGCAGATATAAAATATTACTGATTGATTGTGGTGTTAAGTATAACATCATCAGGAATTTCCTGGAAAGGGATACCACTGTAATCCGGGTTCCCTGGGATTATGATTATTCCAATGAGGAATTCGATGGTTTGTTCATCACCAATGGACCGGGCGATCCAAAATCCGCAGAAAGTACTATTAATCACCTGTCCCGGCATTTAATGACAGACATCCCCACATTTGGAATTTGCATGGGGAATCAGCTAATTGGATTGGCAGCAGGAGCGGACACCTATAAACTAAAATTCGGACACAGAAGTCATAACCAGCCAGTCATTAAAGTCAATTCGGACAAAGCCTATATTACATCCCAAAATCATGGTTATGCATTAGATAATGAAAAGATGCCACCTGACTGGGAACCTTTTTTTCTGAACCTGAATGATAATACCAATGAAGGGATGAGACACACCAAAAAGCCTGTTTTTTCTGTCCAGTTTCATCCGGAAGCTTCCAGCGGCCCCACCGATACCGGATATTTGTTTGATGAATTCATTGACGTCATCAAGCAGCATAAGAATCATTAAGGTATTTTTTTGCTTACTGCTTACTGCTTACTGCTTACTGCCTACTGATCTAAATTTGTCACCGCAAAACGTTCATTCAGCAAAAGAAATCTAACAGCAGTCAAATTTCATTATTTTTCATTTAAAGTTAATGTTTGTTATAGAATGAGTTAAAAACATTCTGGTAATTTCGTGCATGAACATTACCGGCAAGCTTTTAGTTGATCAAAACAAATTTGATTTAAAACATTTTTATTGCAGTTAAATTCAGACAATGACCAATAGAATACTTAAATATACATTTATCATTCCGCTGTTCCTGGCCGATATAAGCATGATCATGCCTACCAGTCATCATTATGCTGAACGGCATAATTATACGTTTACCAGCGTTCCCATATCGCATAAACTGGAAAACACCTTTTCCTCAAATGAATCATTTTATGCCATTGACAGTATTTTTACTCATTTTATGGGGCATTGGAATATCAAAGGCGCTTCAATGGCCATTGCCAAAAATGGAAAGCTTGTATTTACCAAAGGTTACGGTTTTGCCAACAAGGAAGCCAATGAATTGGTTGCTCCGCATCATATTTTCAGAATAGCCAGTGTATCAAAGCTCATCACAGCAGTAGCCATCATGAAGCTTATTGAAAAAGGCAATATTCACTTGCATCAATCGGTATTTGGAAAAAAAGGCATTTTGAATTCTCCCGAATACAATGATATTTATGATGAAAGAGCAAAAGAGATAACCATACACCACCTGTTAAACCACTCAGCAGGCTGGTCCAGGAGAAAGCCCGATCCGATGTTTACCCATTTCACCATTGCAAGTGAAATGAATGTTGAACTGCCATTAACCGCAGAAACGATCATCCAATTTGCTTTATCCAGACCGCTCGATTTTCACCCGGGAGAGAAAAGCAGCTATTCGAATCTTGGTTATGCCATATTGGGAAAAGTCATTGAAGCTGCCAGCGGTATGACTTATGAAGGTTTTGTGAAAACTGAGATACTGCATCCTCTGGGCATATTCGATATGAATCTGGCAAAAACCCATTATAAAGACCGTTATGAAAATGAAGTAAAGTATTACGGACCTGAGCACTATGGAAAAGTCAGGGCCATTGACGGTTCAGGTAAATACGTCCCCCGGGCCTACGGGGGCAACAATATGGAAACCATATCAGCAGCCGGCGGTTGGCTGGCTTCTCCAACCGAGTTAATGAAGTTAATTTTGGCCATTGATGGTTTCGAAAGCAAACCCGAAATACTTACCCAGGAATCCATCGACATGATGGTGAAACATGGAAACAATTTTTTTCCTTATGGGTGGAGAGGAGCAAGAGAAGGTTTCTGGTGGCGAACCGGCACTTTAACGGGTTCTTCTGCATTGGTGGCCCGGCAAAGCAACGGTATATCCTGGGTCGTATTGTTTAACACCACCACCGCCAATGCCGGTCGTTTTCCCCGGCATGTGCATAAAACCATGAACCATGTATTAAGCTCCGTTTCAAGCTGGCCTTCCTATGATTTATTTGATTTCGTGAACTCATCCAAC
Organism: uncultured Bacteroidales bacterium; assembly: GCA_964346235.1. Taxonomy (GTDB): domain Bacteria; phylum Bacteroidota; class Bacteroidia; order Bacteroidales; family CAYFUP01; genus CAYFUP01. The sequence continues at coordinate 4,584 of CAYFUP010000156.1, forward strand.
AGAGAAATGTATCTGGCCTTAAAATAACCAAAGTATGAAACCTGTTTTATTTCAGATTCTTTTTATTAAATCTATTGTATTTCTCATGCTTGTTTGCCTCTTACGAATTCGTAAACTCATGTGCCTTTGGCGAGCTCGCAAGCTCGGTTCATATCCTTGTTTTAAAATACATTGAATGAGGAGGTTCATCTGTTTTAACAGAATATTTATCTTCGTTTGAAACAAATTCTTGCCTTAATTAGTAAAAAATATAAAATCAAGATAAGTTAAATTCAGCATGAACAGATTCATTTTATACCATTAAAGTCATCTTTGGACGAGAAGAATAAAAGAATGTGAACAATGACCAATGATCAATAAATAATGCACATCAAAATTAACATATACCGAATCGTAAAGATTAAAAACCTGCTTTTGTATTTATTGATGGTATTAACCATGTGTAAACCCTTATCAGGCCAACACCTTATCATTTACGGAAAAATGAAAATAAAGAAAGGTGAGTTAAAAGGGAGCAGAATCAGAATGATGGAGGACGGCCAGCTGGTTAACTCCTATTCCCCTGAAAACTCAGGTAAGTTCGAAATAAACATGAAATACAGTAAAAACTATATTCTTGAATTCGTTAAAAATGGATACGTCACCAAAAGACTAAGCTTTAATACGGATGTACCAGACAAGCTGAAAAACGAGGTTTTAGGTCCTATCGACTTCACCATTGAATTGTTTCCGCAAGCAGAAGGTTATGAATCAATAGTTTTTAAAAATCCCGTTGGTAAAATAGAATATTTCAGAAATATCCGGAACTTCAGTTATGATGTTGACTATTCCAGAAAGATGGGAGCAAAACTTGATGCTGAGGAGGAAAAGATTTCAAGGTTGAATGAAAAACACGAAAGAGAAAAGCTTAAAGCACAGCAGGAAGCAGAGGAAAAAGCAAGGTTGGAAGCAGAAAGAAAACGACTGGCTGAGCTGCAAAAACGTGAGGAAGAAAGAAGAAAAGCAGAAGAAGAAAAAAGACGTTTGGAAGCCGAGAGGGAGGCAGAAGAAAAGGCCCGGCTTTTAGCTCAAAGAGAAGCCCTTAAAAAAGCAGAAGCAGAGCAAAGGAGACAAGATTCGATTGCTGAAGCTCAGCGACTCGCCAAAATTAAAAAAGAGAATGAAGCCCACAGAAGGGCTGAAGAAGAAAAAAGAAGACAAGACTCCATAAAAAAAGCACAAGAACAGGAGAAAAAAAGACAATTGGCAGAACAGCGCAGAAAAGAAATGGAAGCGGAGTTAGCCAGGCAAAGAGAGGAAGAACTTGCCAGGAAACAAGAAGAACTTGAAGCTGCCAGAAAAAGGGCTGAAAAGGAAAGAAAGAGACAAGAAGCACTGGAAAGACAGCGTCTTGAGCTCGAAAGAAAAAAAGAAGCATTAAGAAAGGCCAGGGAAGAGCAACGAAGACAGGATTCAATCAGGGAAGCAAAAATGCTGGCTACACTCCAGGCTGAAAAAGAAGCCAGAAGAAAAGCCCTTGAAGAGCAACGAAGACTTGATTCGATTAACGAAGCCAAAAAACTGACTGAACTGGATAAAGCCAATTTAGAAAGGGAACGCAGAGAGCAAGCACTTCGTGAAAAAAGAGCAGCGGAAAAGGCTGCCATGATTGCTGCAGAAAAACAAAAAGGAAAAGAAAGGCTCAAAGCTACCCTTGAAGCTCAAAAACAGGCGGAAATCAAAAAATACTTCGCGAAACAATCAAACCAACCATCTCTGGAAAGCATCAGAGAGACCTTTGTAAGCGATTACGATAAAAAATACACCATAGGTAAAACTGTGGAGACTGAGGAAGCAGAAAGATGGAAAATCACCAGGGTGGTTTTAAAGAAAGATCTTCAAGCCGATACTTACATCAAAATTGAGCATGATTGGGGGGCCAAATATTACTTTCGAATGCAGGAGAATTTTGACGGAAAACCTGAATATTACAATATATCCGCCAAATTATTCAATCTCAAAACAAACATTGAAAATTAAAATAAGGCGCGCTGATGACTAATCAAATCCTACTGGATCTGATTGACCTTTTCTGCCAGTTTAAAATCTTTCTCAGTTATTTTGCCTTCGCTGTGCGTCTTGGTTTTCAAACTAACCCGGTTATATGAATGGATGCATATGTCCGGATGATGATCCATCTCTTCAGCAATTTTCCCCACCTTGTTCACAAAGGCAAGCGCCGCTTCAAAATCCTTTAATTTGTATTCTTTGTTTAAGAAACCATCTTTTTCTGTCCATTCTTCTACAGCCATAAATAATAGTATTTGAGTGTTATATACTTATTTAACAAGCGATATCTTAAATTGTTTAATGATATAGATTTCAAGTATTTTGGTTTCATACCATTTACTTTTTATAAAATATTATGTAAATTTTGCCCTTGATTTAACCATTTAATTATCTGTAAAAAACTTTTTATATAAAATAATTGTTAACTTTATGGTTTTAAAGAAAATGTAGCAGCTTGCAATCATCCATGATTGCTCCATTCTATCATTATAAAGTAAAATTATAAACGGATGAAA
>CAYFUP010000157.1:0-7147 GCA_964346235.1 uncultured Bacteroidales bacterium
ATGCGGGTATTGATTTAAAAGTATGTTCCGTTGAAGATTTGATCATCCAAAAATCAGTTTCGCTTAGACAAAAGGATTGGTTGGATATTGAAAACATCATAAAGATCAATCAGCATACGATTAATTGGGATTATTTATTGGAAAATGTCAGAATGCTGTCCGAAGTGCTTGATAACACCAATATATATGAAAGGATAAAAAATTTAAAGGATGGCGAGAATAGCAAGATATGAAGTCGATCAATACTTGAAAAAGATGAATAAGTTTAATGCTTTTGAACTTGAAGAGCTAAAGCATATGACATGTAAGGAAAAATTGGATGCCTTTTTTAACTTATTAGAAAATAGTTACCGCATGTATTCCAAAGAACAAATTGAAGCATTCCACAAAGAAAAGATATCACACCTGGCTCATACGCAAAAAACAATGTGTTTATTGGGCGGTAATAAATAAAATTAAGATGATAAACTTTAATTGGGCCAATGAGTATGTTCTTAAAGATAAGTCCCTGGCTGCAACAAATCAGTAATGTTCAATTTCCCATTTTGTTTCTGACCGGTTTAATGATAATTTCCTCATTGTTTTTGTCTCTCCTGGCCATTGGCTTATCATTGATTTTAAAACAGCAATTGCATGGAATAGGACCGGTGGTGGAAGGCGAGACTTATAACCTAGGAGATCAAATTGGCCGTACTGTTTTCACAACCGGTACAGGCCACTTCAGTCTTTTTTGAATTAATCGGACCGATAACAGCGAAGGTTGGACTGAAAAAAGCAGGGGAGATTATTGAGGGTTAGGGTGTGTGATAACAATTTATTGCGTAATTTAGGCAATAAATTGTATTCATCATCTATTTCAGTTTCATTTTGTGAAACTTTTTATTAATTTTGCAGAATATTTTTTATGAAACTTCATTTAATAAAAAAGCAGAAAATTGAAGATTATGTTGAAAAAAACACACAAAGTCGTTCTGCGTTCAAAATTTGGCTATCTATTATAAATCAGGTTGATTGGAATATACCAAGAGACATAACTTCAACCTTTAACAGTGCGGATTTAATTGGAAAAGATTCTGATAGCGTTGTGTTTAATATTGGAGGTAACAAATACCGAATGATTTATAAATATCATTTTGGCATGAATATGGTTCATCTATTTATAAAATGGATAGGTACACATGCTGAATATACAAAACTGTGTAATGAGGGGAAACAATTTAATATTAATGATTATTAAATGAAAGAGGTAAATAATGAATACTACGAAACAATTAAAATATACAGTTATTAAAAGCCATGAGCAATATGACAAGTATTGTAAAATGCTGGAGGATTTAATTTCAATGGAAGATCCCAATGTCTATGAAGAGATTGAATTGATTACTGCTTTGATTGAAAAATGGGATCATGAGCATAATTCCTTTTCAGAATTAGATCCTGTTGAATTGCTGAAAGCTTTGATGGATGATCATAATTTAAAATCGAAAGATATAGCTGAAATATTACATTTATCCAAAGGAACCGTATCAAAGATATTAAACTATCATAAAGGGTTTTCGAAAAAAACCATCAGAAAACTTGCAGAATACTTTAAGATTTCTCAGGATGCATTTAACAGACCCTACATACTTGTTCTTGAGACCAAAAGACACCATCAGGATGTGAACTGAATTCTGAATATTAATTTCCTTCAGCTATTATACCTAAGCCTTATTCAGATTATCAATCCTTCCGGAGATATTGACCAGCAGGATTTTTCCCTTCATTGCCTCATCTGCCTCGAATTCAACGTTTCTTTTTGAATTATTTCTATAAATTCTTTCAACTCCATTCTTTCTGAAGTTTTTGATAATAATCCAATAATGCAACTTTTTCTCCCCAGTCATAATATTCTTTTTCTGCTTCCCATTTTGTTAAGTCAGGATTATTAGCTGTTTTTTGTTCATATTCAGTATAATTCATACTCCATTTTAATTCATAACGGTTGATTTCTTGTTTCAAATAGAATATTTTTAGTTGGATGTAATCTGGAATAATCTTTTTTAACGATTTTTCCATGCTATCTTCCTTCGTAATTTTGGTTAATTCTTCCTTTATATTATTTGTAACCATTATTTTATTTTTTTTATGTATAGTACAAACTTACAATTTTTTTATGATTTCCTTTCTCCATTCACCCTTTCCATTCCCCGGTTTCCGGTTTCCGGAAATACTTACTCCCTCAAATCCACATTCCCATATTTCGTTTCAATCACTACCTGCGATGTGGTGGATTGATCCGTGCCCACCAATCCGCTTACATTCATCTCGGTGTGTTCTTCGATGCGGTTGACGGATGCAGGACTGTGGTGGTGTATTTTACAATATCCGGCTTCTCCGTCTATGTGATAAGATGCTTGTGAGTCAATACCTATTTCTATTTTGCCATATTTGTTCTCTATGTTTATTTCCTGGAAACCGGCTGGAATGTAATCTATATCCACACTGGTGTACTTGATATCCATCTCCAGCTTTTTATCCAGCTCGTCAACATCAATCTTTGAATAATCGGTTTCTATCACCATATTGCTGATTTCTCCCATTGAAAATTTATCGTATTTTGAATCAGCCATTAATGAACCGACTTGATCATTGAAAAACTTTGAATACTTGCTTTCCAGAATAAAGGTCTCGCCTTGCTCAATTTCCATCTCGGAATATTTGATATCCATTTGCAACCAACCGGTTTCTTCAATGGAAGCATCACCATAGGCCAAATTTATCTGATTAAAAGGTTTTTCATTCCCACGAACTATTTTATTGGCTTTCAGGTTTCCGTATCGTATATCCAACCGGGTAATTCCTGCAGCTTCATTAATGAAAGTATTTCCGTACTTATTGGCCAAGTTCAGGTTTAAATAAGAAGGGGCATGAATGGTATAATCTATGGAATAGGACTTCTCTCCGTTAAAGAGACTGAACAGTCCGGAGCTGATCCTGTTAATGTTTTCTTCAATCTGCGTTTCTGCATAGATTTTATTCCCCTCTTTTTCGAATTCCACATGAATGGCATCCAGAATTCTTTGGGTGGTACTTTCATCACTGGATTCTGCCGTTATGACAACCTGAATCTGCAGTAGATCTTTTTCCCAGTTATAATAATCGATATCTCCATGCTTGTTTTCAATGTTGAATTCACTTTCCTGGTTGATGTCATATTCCTTTTGAATTTTCTTCTCAAGTATGGCTCCATCCACTCGTGGGTAAATCACCATTAACATGATGATAATGAACCCGGCGTATTTATATAATGAATTCTTTTTATTGAACTTTCCTGCCTGTTGCATAAACGATCCATTCTTATGCAATAGCAATGGCTCCTGTTTAAATATTTTTGCCTTCATCTTCTTGTGGTTTATTTTGTTCTTGCATTGTTTTCAGTTGATTCATGATTTGGTTCATGATGTCAAGCTTGAGCTGGTAATGTTGAATCATGGCGTTGATAATCTGTTCATTATTCGGGTTTTTAACCAGATCTTTGCTTAATTCTTTATATATTGAATCCATGGCTTGTAATTCCTGCATCACAATATTCTTTTGCTGCTCATCTTCAAAATCAATGTTTTGCAGTTGATTATAGTTTTCATTGATTTGCCTGGTATAATATATTTCTGCTTCCTTGTATTCTGGTGCTACTTTTCCGAGGATGGTTCTTTCTGCATTCTGTTCAGGTTGCTTTACATAGTTATAAACCAATACTGAGGCTCCGGCTAAAATCAGAACCGCTGCAGCAATTCGCATAACTCCCCTGAGCGAAAACGCTATCCGCTTTTCCTCTTCCAATTCCAGCTTTTCCTTGAACCTTTCGAAGTGGCCCTCCTGTGGAAGCCCGTTGTCAAAAGCTTCCCGGTTTTGTTTGATTTTTTCTTTTAAGTTCATGCCTGTATTTCTTGATAAACCGTTATTTTAACTTGTTTTAACTGTCCTTTGCCTGCTCTTTCAAGATTCCTTTTTCTAAATCTTTTTAATAGCGACATTCAGCGACATCAAACAGTTATTGATGTTTTATATGCCGTGCTAATTGGCCAGCATCTCAAGCAACTTTTTCCTGGCCCGCACAAACTGCGAACGGGATGTAGAACTGGTAATATTCATTATCTCTCCTATTTCATCATGATCATAACCTTCCAGCAAATATAGGGATAAAACCACCCGGTATCCTTCCGGTAACATATTGATGCCATCCCTTACCTGTTCTATCTGGACATCTATGTTTTCCAATTCTTCATTTTCATTGTCGTCTGCAAATTCTGCCATCATCTCCTCATCTACCCAGTCCACTTTTTGTTTTCTTAAAGCATCAAGTGAGCGGTTAACCACAATTTTCTTTAACCAGGCCCCAAAGCTGACTTCTCCTTTATAGGTATTGATGTTGTTGAATGCTGATAAAAACGCATCCTGCATGACATCTTCCGCTTCCATTTCATCTCCTATTATTCGGTAACTCGTATTATACATTGCTTTATAATAGTATTCATAAATCTTAAACTGGGCCCTTTTGTCCCCTTTTATGCATTTATCAATCAGTTTCTGATGGATATTTTTATAGGCCATTCTAACTTAATTCAAAATAATAGACGTAAGAGATATTTTTGTGCTGCATATCCTGATCCCATTTCTGTTTTTTTATTTGAATAATTATTCGTCTCGAAATGAGCAACCCCTGAATATGCATTATCGGTATATTTTATCTGTTTTTACAAATAAGATATGAATTGGCATTTAGGTATGTGCCAAATATATTATTTATTGGCGGAACACTATTTTCAAATATAACATTTATTCTGATAATTTATAGTTTTGCAGCATGAGAGGTTTGTTGGTTGGTTCATTTTTGTTGACATTCATTGGTGTATCACATGTCCGGGGCGAATCCGGAATGAATACCATTCGGAAAGATTCCCAAACGGGCAACATTAGAACAGAATCCCAAACAGGTAACATTCGTATGGAATCCCAAATGGATTCCTCTGGGATGGATTTACAAACGGATATCGCCCGGAGGGATTCCCAAATGGAAAACACTCGTATAAATACCCAAATGGATACCATTCGGATGGACGAGGTAATATTGAGCGGCAAAAAAACCAAAAGCTCTTTCTCTGAGGTTTCAAGAATGGTTGCCACCCTTCAGCATCAGGAAATCCAGTCGATGCCTTCCGGTTCAATTACCGGCGTACTGGAAGATGGATTTGGCATGGATATCAGAAACCGTGGGGTGATGGGGGTGCAGGCAGACATGAGCATCAGGGGTGGTTCATTTGATCAAAACCTCATTTTGCTGAATGGCATCAGCATCAATGATCCCCAAACAGGGCACCATAATCTGAATATCCCTGTCAACCTGAGTCAGGTTAAAAAAATAGAAGTGCTGCATGGTCCCGGTTCCCGCATTTTTGGTGCGAATGCATTCAGTGGTGCCGTCAATATTATTACCATGCCGGTTGTGGGAACTGATGATCTGCAAGTAAACCTGAGCGGTGGACAGCATGCATTTTTTGATGGTTCGGCTTCCCTGGCCATCCGAAATAATAAATTGTCTAATCAAATCTCCCTATCCAATTATTTTTCGGATGGTTATACCAATAATACTGATTTTAATGTGAAGAACCTGTTTTATCAGGGTCAGTATGAAAACCGCTCCGGTGCATTTAACTGGCAAGTAGGTCATCTGGACAAAGGATTTGGTGCCAATAGCTTTTATACACCAGCCTATCCGAACCAATACGAAAAAATCAGAAGTTCCCTGATCAGTCTGGGTTATCAATTGAAAAAATCCTGTACCATTGATAATAAGGTATATTACCGGAGGCACCAGGACCGGTTTGAGTTGTTCCGGAGTGACCCGGCATCGTGGTATGGAGGTCATAACCACCATATCACGCATGTAGCCGGTGTCAACACCTCGGTCAGTTTCTCCGGCGGGCTGGGAGAGACAGCTTTCGGACTGAATTACAAATACGAGAAAATTCTAAGCAATGTACTGGGCATTGAAATGAATAACAATAAGAAAGTTCCGGGAGAAGAAAATGCTTTTTTTTCACACAGGGACGAAAGAAATAACATAGACATTTTTGCAGAACATTCATTCGAATTCAACAAATGGCTGATTACCGGAGGGGCATTGTTCAGCTGGAACAATGCCTTTGGTTCAGGTGTCTATCCGGGACTGGAAATCAGTTATTCCATCAATCAGAATCACAGGCTTTTTGGATCGGTCAACCGGTCATTGCGACTGCCTACTTTCACTGACTTATATTATGAAGGTCCAACTAACAATGGTAATCCTGATCTGAAACCTGAAACAGCTTTGAATTATGAAATCGGAGCAAAGTGGATTGATACCGAAGCATTCAGGGGACAGCTGGCATTATTTCAAAGACATGGAAAGGATATCATTGATTGGGTAAGGTTGACGGATAGCATTAAATGGCAAAGCAGAAACCTGACCACCATCAACACCAATGGATTGGAAATTAATCTGCTGGTAAAAGGACCTGGCATAAACCTTGATTTCATCGAATATATCAGGCTACATTATGCCTATGTCAATCTTCAAAAAAGCTCAGGGGATTACCTGTCCAATTACGCCCTGGATTTTCTGAAACATAAGTTTGGATTTCATGTGAAACACCACATCATTGAAGATCTATCGGCTGACTGGAATATGAAGTATTTTTCCAGAGCCGGCACTTATCTGGATTACGCGACAGGAAAGGAAACATCATATAAACCGGTATTCCTTGCTGATGCGAGGATTGCATATCAGATAAATAAATACACTTATTTTATTTCTGTTTCAAATATTTTAGATGCTGAATATCAGGATATTGGAAATATTGAAATGCCGGGAAGGTGGATTAAAGGGGGAATCAGGGCTTCATTTGATTTGTTTAATTTTAACTAATTTTGTAGCCTTAATGAAGGACATTATTGTTATACTTTCCACGAACTGTAAAATATTTCATTACATGTTTTTCATCATGAACCTTAAATGCCAGGAGTTTACTCATCTTAAATGACTGGCAATTAAGGTGAGCATAACGCAGTTATTGACGTTTTCTTAGAACCACTAATTAGATATCCAGATAAACCAAATAAATGACCA
>CAYFUP010000158.1:0-7023 GCA_964346235.1 uncultured Bacteroidales bacterium
CCTCATGGTTATCTCATCTCCTTTTGTGCACGATAGTGAATGAGGGGTTCATATACATAAATGAGCATTCAGAAATCATGGGAATTAAAAAATGCTGATCCGGAAATAAGCCATTGAATGCAGGTGACATGGGGTATAATCTACCTGGAACTGATTATAAGCCGCCTCATATGAAACTGGGCTGCCGTCTTGCAAATAAATAGTTAAATGTAAAGTAAAAAAACATAATCAGCTTTTTGGATAGTGCAAATATATAAAGACTGACCATAAATAAAAATTTTCAGTTATTCTCCTGGGGTTATAAAGCGGATATTCAAAATAGTATCTAAATTATTCTTTTCCAGATTATCATCTTGAGAAAATTCGAAAATTCAGTCCTAGGATTATTTTTCCTCAAAAACATCATCCATTATTATCGGATGGTTTTTAAAATTGCCTATATTTTGAAGAATTTCTATTCACCACCAATGATTTTTATAGTTTACAATATTCTCCATTTTCAGCAGCATTATTGCATGGGCATCGCGATCTTATAACCTTCTTTTGAAGAATTGCTGATGAGGGGAGTCAATATAATATCTAATCCAGTTCATGCATTACATTTTTTGGCTCAATATGAATGGTAGAAATAATATTCAACTTTTCATAAATTCTCTTCTCTATTTCAGAAACAATAGAATGTGCTTTATATAATGTAATGTCTCCTTCAAATTTTACATGAAAGGTTAATTCCTTAAGCGTTCCATAATTATGAAGATGAAAATGATGGGGATAAATATCATTTGATTCTACCGAGTCAACAATCTTATTGATGTCAGAAATCAATTCTTTCGAGGGCGTTTCCCCAAGGATTTTGTTTACGGATTCCTTAAAAATAATAAATACAGCATAAAACAAAAGGATTGATATTAAAAATCCCAGTAAACTGTCAATCCACCAGAAATATTTACCCAGGAATATACCGGCCAGCACAATTAATGAAGAGTATGCATCTGATCGATGATGCCAGCCATCAGCTTTTATGGTTGGGTTATTCGTTTTTCTAAAGACATAAAATGCATATTGCGCCAATCCTTCTTTAGCCAGCAAGGAAATGATGGTAACAATGATGGCAATAATTCCAAATTCAGCCGATTCATGTGCTTTGAACTTTGCAATGGATTGTTTCAGAAAACTAAAAGCAATTAAACCAAGAAAAAAAGCAATAAAAAATGATGCAATTTCTTCCCAGCGCCCGTGGCCAAATGGATGCTCTTTATCCGGTTCTTTGGCAGATAGTCTTGTGCTTATGATCACGATCAAGGAACTAAATGAATCCGTAAGGGTATGCCATGCATCAGCCAGCAAGGCAATGGAACCGGAAACTATGCCTGCCCAGTATTTGAGACCGAACAAAAGTAAATTGGTGATAATGGATAAAATTCCCTGCTTGTAAGCTAAATTATTTCTATTCATAGAATAATATAAGAAAAAAGAATTTATCAGAAGTTAATTGAAACAACCGGTTTAAAATGGAGTAACAGTTTTATAAAGATTATGTTAATTAATTCAGCCATGTAAAGTAGCAAATTTAGAAATTTATCAATAAAATGTTCATATGTTTAAAATTTTATAGCTATGATTATCAATACATTAAAAACGCTATTTAACATAATATAATTCGATGATTAGTCTCTGTTTTAATCATGCGCGTGTGTGACAAACTTTACTTGTCATGGGTGTTTCATATTAATAATCAATTCAGGTTTTTTTTGTCAGTTTTCATATTATAGGTTTTTTAATAGGATAAAATATATTATTATTTTTTAACTTTTTTATTGTTTTTTTGTTATTTTATTAGTTAAAAACTATTTTAAACATGGGATCTTTCATTTTCAAATGAAAATGGTCTATTATTTAAAACAAAACCATTTAAACAGATCAAAGGTAAGTATGAAGAACCATTGAAACAATTTTAATGATCATGATTTCAATACTTTGTCAGCTTAAAGAGCGTATTTTTAAACATTAATTAGTGATGATTAGAGAACTATAATTATTCCAAAGTAGGTCTAAGAAATTGGCAACAAAAAGGCATGCGAGCCTTTACTGCCAAAAGTTTTTGCATCATAGATGACTGGTGCTTAAGGGGAGCATAACGCAGTTGTTGACGTTTTCTTAGAGCCACTAATTAATAATTATAAGAAACCAAAATAATAAGCCATGGTAAGAGAAAGAAAAAATACAGTGGAGAGAAGAAAAAAAATAATGAGTCTTCTTTCGGAAAAGGACATGATATATGTACCTGAGTTGAGCGATTTGTTTAATGTCAGTGAGGTAACCATCAGAAACGATTTAGAACAACTTGAAAAGAAAGGCATGTTAGTCCGTGCCCGCGGAGGAGCTATAAAAATAGAAACAGGCGGATATTCGGATGCCAAGCAAACCGAAAAAAGCAGGTCCAACTACCTGGAAAAATCAAAAATCGGTAAAGCCGCTGTTAATCTGATACATGATTATGAAACCATCATCATTGATTCAGGCAGTACAACCTATGAAGTGACGAAGAATATTGTTGATTTTAAAGAACTGACCATCATCACCAATGCTTTAAATATAGCCAATGAGCTGCAAACCAAACCAAATGTTAATGCCATCTTACTGGGCGGGTATTTAAGACATACATCCATGTCTATTGTCGGACCCATTGCCCAGAATAATATTAAACTCCTTAGTGTGGATAAGGCTTTTATTGGCGTTGACGGTTTTGATTCACGAAAAGGCATTTATGCTCCGAATATTGAAGAGGCCTATCTGAAAGAGTTAATGGTTGACACGGCCAAAGAGGTAATTGTGGTGACTGACTCCTCCAAGTTTAAAAAACGGAGTCTTGCGTATGTTTGTCCACCAAGCATGATTAATACCGTGGTTACAGACAAGAAAATAATGGTAGAGGACAGAAAAATTCTGGAGGATTATGGTATAAAAGTGATAATGGTTTAATAGCCAGGAGGCCATCTGTCAATAAATAAAAAAGTTAATATGATTAGAAAGGTTATTGTCACCGGTGCTAACGGAGGACTAGGGAAAGTTATTACCCAGTTTTTGTTGAATGAAGGCCATTCAGTCTATGGGATTCTCAGTCCCAGGTATTCAAACCTCAATGAGATTGAAAGTTCTTTCAGAAATAATTCATTACTTCAATTAAAAAGCCTGGATTTGAAAAATGAACAGGCCGTAAAAGATTATATTGATTCGCTGGATTCAGTTGATGCGGCTGTGCTATCAGCAGGAGGGTTTCAGATGGGAAAAATGGAAGATACCTCGGAGGAAGATTTGGATGACATGATCAACATCAATTTCAAAACAGCTTTTTTTATCTCAAAATATATGGCCATCCGTTTTAAAACAAAGGCTACTGGTAGGATCATATACATTTCTTCAAAACCTGCCCTTGAAAGGGGAGGAAAGCATTTAACGGCCTATTCGGTTTCAAAGCATATGTTGCATAAACTGGCTGAAATAATGAATGAAGAATTTGCCGGAACAAATGCTTCTGCCTCGGTCATTGCCCCGGATATGATTGTCACGGAAGCCAACAAGCAGGCGATGCCCAATTCAGATTTCAATACATTTGTCGATCCCATGGAAATCGCTTATTTTATTCATATTTTGCTGAGTGAACAATCTGAAAAATGGAGAGAGCCAGTGATTAAATTGTATGGTAGTTATTGATTTTACTTCAGTCAAGATACTTGGTCCAATAATGCATCAAAGGCTGGCCTTCTTCAAATCTGAAGCTTTTATACAAGGCTTGCGCGTTTTTGTTGTCGTCTCTTACTTCCAGTGTGATTTTTGAACAATCCAACGATTTGCCTTTATCTATGATTGCTTCCATTAGCGTTTTACCAATGCCCAGACCCCGGTATTGTTTCAAGACAGCAAGGTCATGAATATTAATGAACTTCTTGACAGAAAATGTGGCAAAATTGATAAAGCAATTGGCCAGTCCCACAAATTTATCATTGTGTTTTGCCAGAATTACCAGTTTTGAAGGATGTTCTTCCAATCCCTTGACCATTTTTTCTGCCAGTTCCGGGGTATGTAACGGATGATTCCCCATTGGATCAAGCATGTAATCATTCATTAAAGTCTTGATGGCATTGCGATGTGCAGGATTTTGAAAATCGCAATTAATAATGCGGGTTGCTTTCATATTTTAAAATAAGAAGATTCAGCCATTTAATTCTTTTAAGCACTTAGTTTAATAAATTTTATAAATTGGCATTGAATAAGCCTTCATTAATCAAAATAAGCAAAAAAACAAAAAATATTTTTAAATTTTTCGTTCTGCCAAGAGTGTGGAATAACCATTCAGGATAAACTACTTTTATAGTCTTCATAATCATACTTCCGGAATAATTTGAATTCATTGTCAATGGTCCACATGCCGATGGAAGGATGGGGGACCCCGTTAAAATGAGTGGTTTTTACCATGGTGTAATGCATCATGTCTTCAAAAAGGATTTTATCACCGGGTGCTAAGGGGTTATCAAAGGACCAGTTTCCTTTGTAATCTCCGGATAGACAGCTATTTCCGCCCATCCTGTACAGATGTTTTCCAGACACTTCATTTAAGGCACCTAAAATATTTGGTTTATAGGGCATTTCCAAAGTATCAGGCATATGGGCGGTGAAAGAGACATCCAGCATGGCTGTCTGAATGCCATTGTTTTCAACAATATCAAGCACTGTTGAAACCAGGTATCCTGCATTCCATGCAAATGCTGCTCCGGGTTCTAATATGATATCCACGTGGTGCTTTGACTTAAAATTCTTTAAAAGCTTAATCAGGTGATGATGGTTATACTTTTCATGGGTGATCAGGTGGCCGCCACCCATATTTATCCATTTTACCTGGTTTAGCAGGTGGCCGAACTTTTTCTCAAATACATCCAGTGTTTTTTCCAAAGAATAGGAATCAGATTCGCACAGCGTATGAAAATGCAGCCCGCTTATTCCTTCCGGCAATTTTTCAGGCATTTGAGCAGCAGCGACTCCTAGTCTGGAGCCTGGCTGTGCAGGGTTGTAAATATCGGTTTTCACGTCGGAATATTCCGGGTTTACCCTTAATCCGGTTTCACAGTCAGGTTTAAAAGCTTTGATGAACGGATAAAACTCTTCATATTGTTTCAATGAGTTAAAGCTAATATATTTACTGAAATTTATAATATCCGGAAACTCCTCATTTTTGTATGCCGGGGAATAGGTATGTGCTGGTTCACCCATTTGTTCATAACACAACCTGGCTTCATTCAATGAACTTGCTGCTGCACAGTCAAAGAATTCCTTGTATATCGAAAATACTGGCCACATGGCAAAACCTTTGAATGCAAGGATAAGGGTAATCGCTGATTCTTGTTCTATAAATTTAAGCGTTTCCAAATTTTTTCTAAAAAGCTTCTCATCCAGCAAAAAGCAGGGTGATGGGATCAAGTCAAAATTTATCGTCATTGAGTTCCTTTATGATAGATGGCCATATAAAAATCCATGGAAAGATACAAGGGTTAAATATATTATGAATTATGGGATAATTCGAGGTTTATGTCATGCATTTCATGCCACGGCAGTCCGAGCTCCCCGAGCATTTTCATGAACGGATCGGGGTTGAACTCCTCTACATTATATACACCGGATTTCTTCCAGGTTCCATTTAAATATAATAAAGCGCCGATGGTTGCGGGCACCCCGGTGGTATAGCTTACGGCCTGGGTTCCGGTTTCCCTGAAAGCTTTTTCATGACTGCAATTATTATATACATAGTAGGTTTTTTCTTTGCCGTCTTTGATCCCTTTTATTCTGCAGCCTATTGAAGTTTCTCCTTTATAATGGGTGCCCAGTTCACCCGGATCAGGCAATACCGCTTTCAGAAATTGCAGGGGAACAATCTCTTTTCCTTCAAACATGACAGGTTCGATGCTTGCCATTCCAATGTTTTGAATAACACGCAAGTGCGTAAGATATTCCTCACTAAAAGTCATCCAGAACCTTGCCCTATTCAGGGAGGGAAAATTTTTCACCAGGGATTCCAGTTCCTCATGATATATCAGATAAGATTCCCTGCGACCAATGCGGGGATAAGTCAGTTTTTGATGGATTTCCTGCGGCTGGGTTTCTATCCAGCGGCCGTTATCAAAATATTTCCCTTTCTGCGTAACCTCTCTTATATTAATTTCCGGATTAAAGTTGGTGGCAAAAGGTTTGCCATGATCCCCTGCATTGCAATCGACGATATCAAGATAATGAATTTCATCAAAATAATGCCGCGAAGCGTAAGCCGTAAAAACACCAGTGACTCCTGGATCAAAGCCGCAACCCAATATGGCCGTTATGCCTTTTTTTTTAAACTGGTTAAAATATTTCCACTGATAACTGTATTCAAATTTGGCTTCCTCAGGAGGTTCATAATTGGCAGTATCCAGATAACTTACTCCAGTCTCAAGACAAGCCTCCATAATAGGAAGGTCCTGGTAGGGCAATGCCACATTGACAACCAGATCAGGCTTGAATTGGGATATCAGACTGCTTACTTCCTTTGAGTTATCAGCATTTAAAGCTGCCGTTGATACCCGGGCATTTATTTTTTTAGCAATCTCATCACATTTTGACCGTGTTCGGCTGGCCAGCATGAATTCATTGACCAATTCAGGTACCTGGGATAGCTTGTGGGCCACTACTGTTCCCACTCCTCCGGCACCTATTAGTAATATTTTACTCATGATGAATGAATTTATCGAATTTGATGTTTTTTATTCAGAATTTTGGCAAAAATAAAAAAAAGCAGCATGACCATCATACTGCTTTTTTGATCTGTTTTTAATAAATAAGAAGATACATTTCTTTCTTAGAATCCTTAATGATTGGTTCTTAGGAAAAGTTTTGCATGCCTGTTTTTCTTATTATCATTAATTTGTGTGGTTATAAATCCAGACTTCGTAAGTTCCCTTTTCCCGGATGGATGTTAATCTTCTGGCAGCCTGAGGC
>CAYFUP010000159.1:0-6969 GCA_964346235.1 uncultured Bacteroidales bacterium
ATATAAATCAAATAAAGTCAACTATTTCGTTTCAAATGCCGATGGAGCCCTCATGTTTATCTCAACTCATTTTGTGAACGGGCGTTGATGAGGGGTTCATAGAAGATAAATATGAATTTAAATTTTTGTGTTTCAATTTCTCAAAATTACATTTAACTTATAGTCAGGTGCTTTGCTCAATGTGATTTCCATTCCTGCCATATAAGGCTTGCTTTATGTGGTTGAAATCCAGTTGTTTTAAAAAATACCAGGTAAATGG
Source organism: uncultured Bacteroidales bacterium (assembly GCA_964346235.1). Lineage (GTDB taxonomy): Bacteria > Bacteroidota > Bacteroidia > Bacteroidales > CAYFUP01 > CAYFUP01. The sequence continues at coordinate 260 of CAYFUP010000159.1, forward strand.
TTCACCAATATCTTCGGGGTGATGGGCATCTGAGTTTTTGATGATACTTACCTGATCAATAATGGATTTATGGGTTTGTATGAATTTCTGATAATCAGATGTTTTATATATTTCAAACGCATCGGCTTGCATGTCCTCCGGAATAATACCCAATTGATTGATCAGTCCGTTATAAACCCGGTCAATATGTGCCGGAATAAAAATGCCGTTTAATTCATGAACTTTTTTTTCCACTTCTGATATCCCTGCTTTCAATGCAGCAATTAACAAGGGGTCAATCTCTTCCAGGATGTTTTCATTGGCATCCACCATCACCTGGTGGCCGAAGATCTCGGGCTTGTTTTTAATACCGGGCAAATTATTATCTATGAATGTTTGAAATATCTGTAATTCTTCATCTTTTTCAAAGAACGCCAGGCAATGGACTTCCTCTTTGGTATTTATCTCAGCGCCGCAAAAAACTTCGAGTCCGTATTCACCAGCTAGCTTTTTAATGACTTTACAATTCTTTGTGCTGTTATGATCAGCGATGCCAATAAAATCAAGGTGTTTTCTAGCGGCCTCTTCCAGTATTTTTTTTGGCGCCATTTCAAGGCTTCCGCAAGGAGAAAGCACCGTATGTATATGCATGTCTCCTTTGTATCGTTTCATTTTAAATGGTTCCTTTTTGATATCAACGTTTTTCCGCTCATTCTAATTCATATTTTCCGTTTTGACGCTACTGACTAACAGCTGTTTTAAGTATGTTGGCCATAAAGCACTTGATAGAGCTTTCCGGTCATTTCAAACGTTTCTTCGCTGGTGCCCAGAATTGGAATTTGCTCTTCATGGCTTTTTTCCAGGGTGTCTTGATCGGGTTCAAAACCTTTGACCAGGATAATTCCTGCCAGATCTTTTAAAGAAGCGATGGCCATGACGTTTTTATGGGTTTGCAGGGTCACCCATATGCTGCCGGCTTGTGCATTTCCCATGACGTCACTGAGTAAATCTGAGACATAGCCTCCGGTCACCTCGTTTTGAAGCCCTTCTTTACCCCCATATACTTTCAGGTTCAGTTTTTCAACGATTTCAGATATTTTCATTTTCTGCGCCTTTTTTATTGCAATCCTTTTCGAATCGGTTTTTTCCCCATATTTTTTCCATGATCTTTAGGGCGGTATCCTGACTAAGCAATTTGCTTTTTTCCATTCCCCTTTGTATGAAGATGCAGTCAGATATATTGGCTTGTCCTCTCACAATATCTTCAGCCAGCGCCCTGCATGAAGGAGCTCCACAAGTTCCACAATCAATGCCCGGCAGAAAGCACATATACTTTCTGATTTTTTCCATCTTTTTCATGGCTGTCTCAAAATCTTCATCCAACTTGTGGATGGGCCTGGGCGTGACATTATCCAGATGCATTCCCTGTTCAATAAATTCCCTGAATGCGTTGATTTTGTTTTTCAGATCCGGAGGGGTGAGGTAATTGTTGACTGCCTTATTGCATAGGTTTTCGACAGTCAGGAAGCGATTGCCTGAAGTAAGTATTCCTCCGGCACATCCTTGATCACAAGCCCTGAGTTCCAGAAAGTCCGCGCCTTTGATTTCTTCATTTTCTACTTTTTCAAGGAAATCAATCACATTTGGCATGGCATCAATGGCCAGGCTTTTGCCTTTAATGTGACTTGCTTCCCCGTTGGTAAGGCTCCACTTCAGACCTTGTCCCGTATAACTAACTTCCTGGGAATCTGTATCCATATTTTGCGGATTGTCACTGATTTCTTTACGGACTTTATTATAAAGAAAGTCCATGTTGATGACTCCGCTGATGATGGATTTTTCTTCACCGACCGGACTTTTAACTGCTGCGATTTTTGCTGCGCAGGGGGTTACATAAAATATGCCGATGTCATTTTCAGGCGTTCCTTGTTGCATTAATTCTTTCTTCACATAATGTGCGGCCAGATCCAGGGGAGCCTTGTATTGAGCAATGTTGAATACCAGTCCAGGAAAGCTTACCTGGATTAGTCTGATGATGGCAGGACAAAAAGTAGAAATGACGGGTTTTTCAGCATTTTCATCATGAACGTTGAAATTAAAATTATCTTTGATGGGTTCAATGGATTTTTCAATTTCAAAGATTTCAGTAAATCCCACCGCTTTCAAGCTATGCATAATTCTTTTCACTGAAAATTTATGGCTGAACTGGCCTAAAAATACTGCCGGGATTAACAGAATTCTTTGCGGATAATCAAATATCCTTGAGAAGTCGTCATGCTCAACTTTTATGGCGCTTACAGGGCAAACCCTGTAACATTCCCCGCAGTCAACGCATTTATCCGGATGCAAAATGGCTTTGCCATTGTTTACCCTTAAAGCTTCTGTGGGACAAACACGAATGCAATGGGCACATCCTATGCATGTATCATGATCTATTTTTAATGCATGTTTGAATTGTTCCATTACTGGCTATTGCTTAAGTTTATCGACATTCTGACTTCTGTTCCCTTTCCTACTTCACTTTTTATATCCAAACTATCTGAATTGTTTTCCATATTATTTAATCCCATGCCTGCGCCAAAACCCATTTCTCTAACCATGTTAGAAGCCGTTGAATAACCTTTTTCCATGGCTTTGGGAATGTCCTCGATGCCTGGCCCCATATCCCGGAGATAGATTTCTACTTTCTCTTTGGTGATATCAATGATGGCTTTGCCATGATAAGCATGGGCAACGATATTTACTTCTCCTTCATACAATGCGACAACGATTCGTTTAATAATTCGTTGTTCGACGTTTAATTGTTTTAATATTTTTTTGACCTCACTCGACGCATATCCTGCTTTGGAGAAATCCCCTCCTGCAATTTTATACTCAAAATGCATACTACTTAATATAAAGGGTTTAAACCGGCTTGATAAAGCAGTCCGGCTGTTTTATACACCGAATAATTACATTCAATGATGAACATTTTGTTTTCAGATGCCAGTTCTTTCATCTCTACCGTGGCCTTTTTTTTTCGAGCAATCACAATGGCCCTGATATCTGCCATTTCCGCTGTCCGTATGGCCTGTACATTGGCCAGTCCCGTTATTAAAAGCAAATTATCTGTATTAATGGTTAGCACATCACTCATTAAGTCAGATGCAAAGGCCTTTTCTACCTCAAATTGGTTATTTCCATCTCCACAAACGATTTTGCCATCTATTGTTTTTGCTATATCTTTGATATTCATTTATTTATTAATGTTGAGAAAAAAATAAAAATAGTCATTTGAATGATAAAAATGAAAATAATGGCTTTCTATTTTAAAAAATAATGGCTCTCCATTTCAAATGATATACAAAAATAAGAATCTTTTGTTAATTAAATAACATTGTTTGTTAAATAACAGTAAAATAGAATGATTCTAAATAAAAAGTCAGGCATAAGCAATGGAAGCATGATTTTATGGAATGGTGAGTATAACGCTTTTATTAACGCTTTCCCAAATACATGATAAGTACTGATTACCGTATTTTTCAATAAACTGAATGTAGCCCACATACACGATAAGTATTGTTTACTATTGTGTTCAATAAACTGTTTGTAGCTTACATATACGATAGGCCATGTTTACTATTGTTTTCAATAAATTGTTTGTAGCTTCGGGCCGCCATTTTAGTTGTAATAAAGATGCATTGTATATTTTAGAGAAACAGTATTCATAGTTTAGGTATAAATTTTGTCAAATCATAAATAAATATTATTAAATAGTGGTTCTAAGCTGCAATTAAAACGTTTAAAAACAATTGTTTACACTTTTGTAGTGTATGTGAGAAAACTAACAAATTATGCTAAAGTGGTTCTAAGAAGGCGTCAAGAACAAGGCATGCAAGCCTTAAGTGCCAGAAGTTTACTGGTCGTAAATGACTGGTGCTTAAAGTGAGCATAACGCAGTTATTGACGTTTTCTTAAAACCACTAAATAGTTGTCGATTAAAATACCATCTCATAATTTTCCCAGAGTACCGCAAAATTCATTACTTTTGACACCAGAAATCCATGGCAATTCAAATATGAAGAATAAATTAAATACCTGGCTTCCTTACCTTAAAAATAAATATTTGCTCACCATCATTGTGTTTTTGATTTGGTTGTTGGTGTTTGATCAAAACAATTTAATTGAGAGATTCCGTCTGATCAGACAATTAAATCATTTAAAAAACGAAAAAACTTATTACCTCGAGAGAATAAAGGAAGATACCAGAAGGTATGAAGAATTAAAAACCAATAATAAAAACCTTGAAAAATTTGCCAGAGAACAATATTTGATGAAAAGAAAGGATGAGGACATTTTTATTGTGATAGAGGAGTGATCATCAGGCAATCAACTTTTTGTAAAAATCAATGGATGCTTTCTCAGCTACATCATAAAAATGTAAACATTTGGTTTTAAAAATTTTAAACCTAGCTTAGCCCACTTTTAGAATAATCCGAAATTTTTCTTATTTCAACTATTTGGTGTCACTAAGAAAACCAACTTAAACCTACGATAAGGTTCGTTAAGAAAGATTCCATCACAAAAAGTCAGATTTTAAAAATCCTGTTTCTTTGAATTTCCCTGTAAGCATGAAGCAAAGCAAAAACGTCATCTCCCTCCCAACCGTATCCGGTTTCATCTAACAATTCCTTCGAGACTTCCAACAAATCGACCTTGTCGTAATATATTCCGTGTGCATGGTTCAGGTACTTTAGAATGCGGAAAGCATTAAACCAGTTAAAAAACCTTTTTCGAAAAGCTTCATAAGTGGATGCATTGGAAAATATCTCATTTATTCTTTCCTGAAAATTTGATTTATCCAGGAATGATTTCAGGCATGGAGAAACAAAAGGCATGCAATAACCTTTATTATTTTGGGAAGCATGTATATCATCCAGTGAATCAAACAGTCTTTTTAATTCTTTGAATGCCTGAAAATTATATGCATGTTTTTTTTTGCCGTTGATGTATTTTATTATTTCCTTGCCTGTGCCGAAAGGAACACGGTCAGAAGGCCGGGGAGACAGCGATATTCTGATCGTGTTGAGCTCCTTATATTTACCAAGTGAAAAGATCTTTTGTAAAAAATAAAAGTCTTCTCCCCCTTTTCTCTTATTCATCCCTCCTTGTTTGGCATAAGCCCTGCAACTAACTGTAAAACAAGAACCAATGGTATGAAAAGCATAAGGAAATTTGCTCCATCTCAAACTTTCCGTATATTGCCGGAGATACAATTCGTAATGCGCTGCCGCTTCATAAATCAGCTTGTCTTCGTTACCTTGCAATATATGTTCAAAATAATTATGGCACCCATTTAAATCCTTTTCCTGACGATAAAGCTTTTCAATTTCAGTGAAATAATTATTATCACAGACAGCATCAGCATCCAGAGAAATGATCACCCCATCATCTCTACCGGTTTTGTTAAAACGATATATGGATTCATCCATGCCCGCCTTCCGTGCGTATCCTACACCGGCGTGCTTATCATGAACAATTCCCAAATCCAGTAATAAAAAACGAATCCATGAATCATTCACTTCCTTTATCCAGCCTCTGAATTCATTTCTTGATTTATCATTTTGTTCCAACCCTCTATTATGAGCTTCAAAAGGGGCATTCAACACTACGATAACTTCAACCTGGGAATCCGGTGAAGCGCATGCCCTTAGACTTTCCAGTGTATCAAATAAAAAAGGCTCATTGTAACATGGTATTACTACAATGAACCCGACATTTTTATCCGGCTCTGTTTGGATTCCGGGATAATGAAGCGTTTTATTCAGATAATTCTGAAGAATCTTCATCTACCTTATTTTATGGTTCAGCCACATTGAACAGATTAAAAACAATTATTTACACTTTAATAGCATATGCAAGTCCCCTTTAAAACATAAAAAAAAATTGTTTATACGTTCTTAGTAAGCCCTATTTAAACGATAATGCTTACGATAAGCCTTTCTTGCTGGTTATTGACCGTTTTGGGCATTTAAATACTGCTGATTCAAACCCCTGATAATTTCCTGGGTTATATTCAATGCATTGTCCGCATAAAGCAGCGGTTGGCCAAAAGTATTGCTGATAATAAAATTGTACTGATGTGATCGGTTATATTGCTTCAGATAGTTCTGAATACTTGAAATAATCTTGCGGTTCATGACCTGCTCTTCTTCTGCCAATTCCATGGATAACTGGTCACGCCGGTTCATGATTCTTTCCTGTTCCTGCTGCAATTCCAGCTGCCTTTGTTTGGCATCCCTGGAAGTTATCAAATGTTTATCAACTTTCTCCTGATAGTTTTGCACTTGTCTCTCAAACTGTTGTGATTCACGTTCCAAATCGGATCTCATTTCTTCCTGCTTGGCCTGAAGTTTTTGATTCAAATCGCGATACATTTCATAATTCATCAATAAAGTATCATAATTAATATATACGATTTTAGTCGCACCGGTCGCAGATCCCCTCTGAACATTCGTTTGCCTTTCAGCTGTGCTACCTTGATTGACTGTTCCGGAATTATCCATCCTGTCCTGACTAAAATATAAAACGAACAATGCAATCACTGCGGCTCCGAGAATTCCATTAATCATGAAAGAAATCGTTTTGAATTTCATATGAGATAAATTTTAAATTAAAAAACTAAATTATATTTCTAAAAGCTGGATGTTTCTTTTAAATATTTATAAATTTGACAAACAAATATAATCGGA
>CAYFUP010000160.1:0-6963 GCA_964346235.1 uncultured Bacteroidales bacterium
TCATGGTTATCTCATCTCCTTTTGTGCACGATAGTGAATGAGGGGTTCATATGTTTATTTTTTATATTTTCAAAGGTCAGATGGAACATCCATAAATATAATCATTATTTATTCCGTTCATGAGTTCTTTTCATTAAATTCTCTTGTTTGTTAATAATTTTTTATTAAGGATGGTTACAAATTTATTCATTTATCATTACTGTGTAAAATTTATTCCAATTTCTTTCTTATCCAATGTTGAATTAACCCGGCTAAAGCGCCTGCCCAAAAAGTACCACTTGTTTCGTTACGCTGGCCTCCAAAATACTCTCTTACGATTAGTAAACTCCGCTTTTGGCGGCTTCGCAAGCTTCGCAATTGGCACTCTCTGAACAGACACGCGTTCATTAAGATTCTTTCCTGACTTTATTGAAGGATACTAAATAGTGATACTGAGAAAACCAACCAAGTATTTTAAAGTGGTCTAAGAAGGCGTCAAGAACAAAGCATGCGAGCCTTAAGTGCCGTGAGTTTACCAGTCGCAAATGACTGCTGCTTAAAGCGAGCGAAACGCAGTTAGTGAAGTTTTCTTTAAATTCAGATGCAACATATTAAAAAAATTTGTTTATTCGTTCTCTGATAAATGAAAGCGTAGTGGCTATGAAAGCAATATTGCCTGCATTGCTGGTTATGTGTTTTTTTGCATTGATTTTCTGCAACAGAAATAAATTTGAAAAAGATATTTCAGATATCGATTTGGAAATCGATATAAAAAGACTTGAGAAAGATATCTTTACCTTTGATTTTGACAGTATTGATCAAAAATTACCTTATTTAAGGGATAAGTACGGTGCTTTTTTTGAGATTTACAATCAGAATATCATTCATATAGGCAAGAGTACCGGTGAACAGTACCCTGAGGACCTTATGGCCTTTATTACAGACTTTACTGTTAATCAGGCATATAAGAACGTGACTGAGCAGTATGAGGAGATTACAGATATTAAAAAAGGACTTCAAAAGGCATTCAAATATTATAAGTATTACTTTCCTGACAAAATGGTACCAGCCATTTATACGTATGTTTCCGGATTCAATCAATCTATTGTGGTTACTGACAGAGTATTGGCCATCGGACTTGACAAATACCTCGGACAAGAATCAGACGTTTATAAAAACCTGATGGTTAAAAAGTATCTGCGTAAAACCATGGAGAGGAAATATATTGTACCTGACTGCATGAAAGCATGGGCATTGACGGAGTGGGTATTTAATGATTCTGTAAATAATGTGATTAATAACATGATCTATCATGGGAAGATATTGTATTTTAAAAAAGCCATGATGCCCGAAGTCACAGATTCCATTCTGCTAGGATTTTCCCCGAGGGAAATGGAATGGTGCAAGCAGCAAGAACAGATGATGTGGAAATATTTAATAGACAATGATTTATTATTTGAAAGGGATTATATGGTGATTAATAAACTTGTTAATCCGGCACCATATACCGGATTTTTTTCCCAGCAATCACCAGGCATGGCGGCCGTATGGATTGGCTGGCAAATTGTGAAACAATATATGAACAGGAATGATGATAAGTCACTCAAGCAATTGATGGAAAACAATAATTATGAAGAGATCCTGAGAGAAGCAAAATACAAACCTTAAAGTAAAAAGCCATGAACACAGATCTTGAAATTGCCAAAACCATTCAGCTCAAGCCGATAAAAGAAATTGCCAAAAGAATAAACATTGCTGAAGATGATTTAATTCCATTCGGAAAATATAAGGCGAAAATTCCTTTGTCATATATTAACCACCATGAACTGAAAAAGAATAAATTAATCCTGGTATCAGCCATATCCCCTACCCCTGCTGGTGAAGGTAAAACCACCATGTCAATCGGATTGACGGAAGGATTAAACCGCATTGGTAAAAAAACCACCGTTGTTTTGCGGGAACCATCCCTGGGTCCGGTATTTGGGTTAAAAGGCGGAGCAACAGGAGGTGGATATTCACAAGTGCTTCCCATGGAAGATATTAACCTGCATTTTACCGGTGACTTTTCTGCCATAGAAAAAGCCAACAACCTTTTGGCGGCTTTGATTGATAATAACATACAGAGCAAGAACCGTTCACTGGGCATAGATCCACGCACCGTCAGATGGAAGCGGGTAATGGACATGAATGACAGGTCGCTCCGTACCATAGTCATTGGTCTGGGGGGCACTTCCTCCGGAATCCCGCGTGAGACCGGGTTTGATATTACCGCAGCTTCAGAGATCATGGCCATTTTATGTTTGGCCGATAATTATGATGACTTAAAGAAACGGCTGGGAAATATATTTGTAGGGTTTACCCTGGACAGAAAACCGGTTTATGCCAGGGACCTGAATGGTCACGGGGCAATGGCTGCGTTGTTGAAGGAAGCATTATTGCCGAATCTTGTGCAAACCATTGAAGGCAATCCAGCCATTATCCATGGCGGGCCTTTTGCGAATATTGCCCAGGGAACAAATTCTGTGATTGCCACAAGAATGGGCTTATCGCTTTCGGAGTATGTCGTTACCGAGGCTGGATTTGGCTTTGATTTGGGGGCTGAAAAATTTATGGATATCAAATGCCGGTATGCTGGTTTAGAACCTTCAGCCATCGTGCTGGTTTCCACCATAAGGGCACTGAAGTATCATGGAAACGTAAACCTGAACAACCTAAAAGAACCAAATACTGAAGCCTTGGAACAGGGAATGGTGAACCTTGAAAAGCATATAGAAAATATTAAGCTGTTTAACTATTCCCCGGTAGTTGCTATAAACCGCTTTACCTGGGATACAGAGGAAGAGATAGCGCTCGTTAAAAATCAATGCAACCGAAAAGGCATCAAGTTGGTGGTGGTTGACGCATGGGCAAAAGGTGGCGAAGGGGCCGAAGAACTGGCATCAGCGGTCGTCGATGCCATAGAAGAACGAAATCAACCTGTTTCCTTCCTTTATGAATGGGAATGGCCGGTAGAGAAAAAGATTGAAACCATTGCCAAAAAAATATACGGTGCTAAAGCCATTGATTTCACTGCCAAGGCGAAATCAGATCTGAAAACCATTCAACGACTGGGGCTCGAACAATTGCCTGTCTGCATGGCAAAAACACAAAAATCACTTTCAGACAACCCTGATCTCTTGGGCCGCCCAAAAGATTTTATTGTGACAGTCCGGGAAATTGAAATTGCTGCAGGCGCCGGTTTTATCATTCCGATTACAGGAAAAATTATGAGAATGCCCGGATTGCCTGAAAATCCAGCTGCAGAGCAAATAGATATTGATAATCAGGGAGACATAAGCGGATTAATGTAAAAAAGGCTGTTTCTAAATCCAATTTTGAAAAAGGATTTTATGAACAGCCTTCTTTGAATATTCGAAAAAAAAGATATTAATCTTCCGGGTGAATTGCTTCCACCGGACAAACATCAGCACAAGCACCGCAATCTGTGCAAAGCTCCGGATCTATGGTATAAATATCTCCTTCAGAAATTGCTTCCACCGGACATTCATCAATGCATGTTCCGCAAGCGGTGCATTCATCTGTAATTACATAAGCCATAATTCAATCAATTTTAATGTTACTAATAAAGGGTGTAAAAATAAATTCGTTTTTTTTATTTTAAAAATCTAATAAACAAATACCGGATTGTTTTACAACAATGTTTTTACTGCATGATGCCCCGCGTCAACATAAATTTTATGCCACCCACTGCTATTTTTAATGAAGGACATTGGTCTTATTCCTTACGATTCAACAACGATAACGCTATCCAGGCCATCAGTCCTGTGCCTGTTTCAAGGGATTTTTCATCAACATAAAACTCCGAAGTATGAAGGCCGTATTCTTTATCGGTTCCCTTTTCTTTAATGCCCAGCCGGTAATAGGTTGCCGGGTATTTTTGGGAAAAATAGGAAAAATCATCGGCTGTCATCCGTATATCCATATCAATGATATTATCATTACCCAGGTATTCTGTTGCATATTTTTTAGAGAGAGAAGTGATTTCCTCATCATTCATAAGGGATGGATATCCTTTTAAGATCTTAACCTCGCAATTGCAATGATGTTTTTTTGCCATACCATCAGCGGTTAAACGAATGATTTTATGCGCTGCATTCCTCCAGGTTTCATCAAAAGTCCTAAAGGTTCCTTCAATATTAACCTCATCGGGGATAACATTGGTAGCGCCTTTGGCAGTGACTTTGCCAAATGAAATGACAGTCGGGATATTGGAATAATTCTCGCGGTATATGGTTTTTTTAATCTCCAGGATTATTTCGGAAGCAGCAAGAACCGTATCGTCCGTTTGGCCAGGCAAAGCAGCATGTCCACCCCTGCCTTTCACATTAAGGTAAAGCTCATCTGCAGAAGCCATGTATTGTCCCGTTTTAAATCCCACTGCCCCTGTTTCATAGTCAGGCATTACATGCTGACCAATGATGGCCTCAGGTTGATATTCTGAAAAAATGCCTTCTTCCATTAACAATTTTGCCCCTCCCGGATGCTTTTCCTCTCCGGGCTGAAAAATCAATAAAACAGTCCCTTCAAATTCATCTCTCAGGTGGTGCAGGATCTTTCCCGCACCAATCAGCACTGAGGTATGTACATCATGACCGCAGGCATGCATTATTCCTTTATTGACTGATTGAAATTCCAGATTGGTTTTTTCATTGATGGGCAAAGCGTCTATATCTGCACGCAATGCAATTGTTTTTTTGGTGGGATTTTTTCCTTTGATAATACCCAAAATTCCGGTTTTTAAAAATCCTTCTTGAAAAGGGATGCCTGACTCACTTAGCTTTTCAATAATAAATCCAGATGTATTAAATTCCTGAAAAGATAGTTCGGGGTGTTTATGAAGATGTCGCCTGATGGTTTGCATATCTTCGTAGTATTCCTGACTGAGCTTTTGTATGTGTTCTTTGATGTTCATGCTATCCTATTCTTTTTATTTTCCGATTATCATTTTGATGGCTGCCACCATCATCAAAACTCCAAATATCCTCTTTAAGGTTTTGTCCGGCAGGTTTATGGAAAGAACCGAACCCAAATATGAATGCCAGGGCCGGGACAATGATGATACCTCCTCCAACACCCAGTGCTCCGCCAACGAATCCTGCCAGGATGCCAATCAAGCAAAGAATAATAATTTCATATGCCGTCATAACCATTAATTTAAGACAAACCTACATATTTTTTTTATAAATAGTGGATCTAAGAAAACGTCAATAACTGCGTTATGCTCATCTTAAGCACCAGTCATTTACGACCAGTAAACTCCTGGCACTTAAGGCTCGCATGCCTTGTTCTTGACGCCTTCTTAGAACCACTTTAAAATAATTAGTTAGTTTTATTAGTGCTACTAAATATTGAACGTTGTTTCTTCGTGAAACATATATTATTTTCCCCTTTTAATTTCTTTAGCAATTAAGCAATTCATGAACCAATTTAAGCTGGTTCAAATACAAGCCTATGTGAAATTGGGAATTTATCTGGCTATTCCTGTAATTTCAGGAGATTAAATCTTATTCATCATCCTCGTCATCATTTAAATAATTTGATAAATCATTTCTTCCATTGTCATTGAAATCATCAAACTCATCGATTTCATTGAAGAGGTCCTGCTTTTGCTTTTGTTTTTGCCTTTTTTTGGTTACCACCTTTTTTGGCCTTACAAATTCATCTTCTTTTTCAAAAAAGCTCCTGCTTTTGGCTTTTTTGAGATTCTTGTTTTTTTTCATTGTAACAAGGATTTTGGAATTAACACAGATTTAGTTATAGAATTTGGCTTTATAATAAGTTAATTCTTCTAAAAGATAGAGATTTTCTTCTATGGCTGTACCAATGACCAGCATGTCCGCACCAGCTTCATAAGATTTCATTATATCATCTTTTGTTTTAATGCCTCCACCAATTATTAAGGGTATAAAAATCTTTGATTTAACAGCGCGGATAATATTTGGTTCAATGCATTTGTCAACCCCGCTTCCTCCCTCAAGATATATCATTTTCATTCCGAGCATTTCCCCTGCTTGCGCAGTGGCGATAATAATGTTTATCTTGTCCGGGGGAATGGGAGAGGTATTACTCATGTATTCGGCAGAAGAGGTTTTATTTCCTTCAATAAGTAAATATCCGGTGGGGATGATTTCCAAATCGGTTTTACTGAGAAATGGTGCAGCAATTACTTGGTTTCCGATTAGAAATTCTGGATTTCTTCCTGATATGAGGGAAAGAAACAAGATTCCGTCAGCCTGATCCGTTATTTGATAGCAGCTTCCGGGAAATAAAATCACCGGAATGTTGCATCTTTCTTTAATATGAATGACGACTTCTTCAAGGGAATTGCTGACAATGCTGCCGCCGACAAGAATGTAATCAACCTGGTTCAATTTGGCCAGCTCTATGGTCTTAATTAAATGATAACGGTCCTGCTTGTCAGGATCAATTAATATGGAAAGTTTTCTTTCTTTGAGAATATTATTCAGAATCTCAGGATATTTCATTCGCTTAAATTACAATTAAATGGTTAATTATCATGTAAATACAACTACAATAATATGAACTTTTTCTTTTTATTACCATGGAACCCTCATGATTTTATCATATCCTTGCTGTGGTCTTTCGGAGCATGAGGGGATCATAAAAGTATTGATTTACTGCTCCATGCAAAAATATAATTGTCTCTTTTAAAAAAATGCAAATCGTACCTTTCCTCCATAAACTGGTTTTTGACCGTTCCTTTAACAATCCCTTTTTCTTTTGGTTCAAAGGGATCAATAATGACATTTTCCCTGAAGCTGATGTTTTGTTTATCCAAAAGTTTATATAAAGCTTCTTTTGCGCACCAGTGTATATACAGGTGATATTTTCTAAGTTCATCCTGCGGGGTAATGTATTCTTTTTCGTTGATAAACTTCTTTTCAATATTGCTTATTTTATGGG
>CAYFUP010000161.1:0-6957 GCA_964346235.1 uncultured Bacteroidales bacterium
CAAATGAGCTTGCGAGTTCGCCGAAGGCAAATAACCATGAGGGCTCCATACGGGTTGAAACACAAAAGTTAGTTATATAATTGATTACATATTTGAAAAACAATAATTTAAATTAAAATTTATCCCGTATGAACATTGCACTGGCTCAACTGAATTATCATATTGGTAATTTTTCACTCAACCTGCAAAAAATAAAAACATCCGTTCAGCGTGCAAAATCTGAAAATGCTGATTTAATAATATTTTCGGAATTATCGGTTTGTGGTTATCCCCCCCAGGATCTTCTGGAAAAAAAAGAATTTATAGAAAAATGTCAGCATGCCCTCCATGAAATCAAGGCATTATCAGAAGACATTGCCATCATCATAGGTGCCCCGGAAGTGAATCCCAGTCCGAAAGGAAAAAACCTTTACAACTCGGCATATGTCCTGGAGAATAACAAAATAAAGCATATTCAGCGGAAAACATTGCTGCCCACTTATGATATTTTTGACGAATACCGCTACTTTGAACCAAATAATGAATTTGGTATCGTCGAAATCAAAAACAAAAAAATTGCCCTTACAATATGTGAAGACCTCTGGTATGATCAGCCGGTCGATATGGCTTTCGGTAAAGGCAAACTATATAGCCGGAATCCCATGAAGGAGCTTGCTGCGTATAATCCCGAACTGATTATAAACATTGCCGCCTCCCCATTTGCCCACAACAGAGAGGAAACCAAGAAAGAAATTTTCATGAATAATGCTCATAACTATCAATTGCCGTTGATATTTCTCAACCAGGTGGGGGCGAATACAGAACTTATTTTTGAAGGCGCGTCTCTTTTGCTCAATAAAGATGGAGAAGTCGTCAGGCAATTAAAAAAGTTTTCAGAAGATTATGTTCTATTTGAATTCCATGAATTTGAGGAACCCCCAGCTGGTACCCGCGCGAAACCGGATGAAATAGCTGATATTTATGAAGCACTGATTTTAGGCATCAGGGATTATTTCTCGAAAATGAACTTTAAACATGTGGTTACTGGTCTCTCAGGGGGAATTGACTCAGCGGTATCCACAGCAATTGCTGCAAAAGCACTCGGCAAAGAAAAAGTAAGGGTTTTACTCATGCCTTCCCAGTATTCCTCTGCTCACTCTGTGTCTGATGCTGAGCAACTAGCCATTAATCTGGATATTCAATATGACATCATTTCGATTAAAAGCATATACAAAGAATTTGAGTCTGCTTTGAGTCCACTGTTTCAGGACCTTGAGGAGGACATCACAGAGGAAAATATACAATCCAGGATCAGGGCCATCCTCCTTATGGCCATATCAAATAAATATGGCAATATTTTGTTGAATACCTCCAATAAAAGCGAAGCAGCCGTGGGTTATGGTACCTTATATGGTGATATGGCAGGGGGACTTTCAATTCTTGGAGACGTTTATAAAACCAAAGTGTATCAGCTTGCCTGTTATCTCAACAAAGACAGAGAATTAATTCCGGAAAACACCATCATAAAGCCTCCTTCAGCTGAATTACGACCTGGTCAGAAAGACTCAGATTCCTTGCCTGATTATGATATGCTGGATGCCATCCTTTACCGGTATATAGAGCTACAATTACCTAAAGATGAGATTATTGCCCAAGGATTCCATGAAAATGTGGTGAATAAAATCATTAACCTGGTCAATAAAAATGATTACAAAAGATACCAAACCCCACCAATGTTGAGGGTCACTTCAAAAGGATTCGGAACAGGGAGGCGCATCCCGATTGTTGCCATCAAAGATTGAAATGCTTTTCTTTCTGTTGATGACATCAACACCTTTGTATGCTGAAACTTTTATTATTTTATTTGTTTATAAATATATTGCCGAGTGGTTTAGGCAAAAAATATTTGTAAACCAATTTTTTTATATAAATTTGTCTGTTATAAAACATAGGCAGCCATCATGAAACATCCATGGTAAATGAACCTATAAATCAGGAAAAATTTAGCCCGCATTTCTTACAAGCGATGCGTTAAATAATATTCCCGGATGGTTCATTTGATCATTTAACAATAAATTATAATAAAATGAAAGATAAAAATAAAGACTGTAAAGAATTACTTTTTACTGAACATCCATTATTCAGCACATTAACAGAAGAAGAAAAAGAATTGATGTCCCCCCGCATCACATGTAAAAAATTCAGCAAAGGTTCATATGTTTTTAAGGAAGGAGACTACCCCAATGGTTTACTTTGTTTATGTAAAGGCAAAGCGAAAATATTCAAGGAAGGCGTAGGGGGAAGGGATCAAATTATTCGACTTGCTAAACCGTTCGGTTTTATCGGATACCGCGCTTTGTTTGCCGGAGAATCATATAATGCTGCCGCTGCTACCCTGGAAGATTCAATCATTTGCGTAATTGACGGGGAGTCAATTCTTAAAGTTATTAAAACCAATGCTGACTTTGCCATTCAATTAATGAAATCCATGGCCACTGAACTCGGACTTTCAAATACCAGGACTGTTTCATTAACCCAAAAGCATATCAGGGGAAGGTTGGCAGAATCATTACTTTTCCTCATTGAAACATACGGATTTGAAAACGACAATGCCACGATTAATGCTTATCTCTCCAGGGAAGACATTGCAAATCTCTCGAACATGACCACATCCAATGCCATACGCACCTTATCAGCCTTTGCCAGTGAAGGGGTATTAAAACTCAACGGAAGAAAAATTATGGTTATGAGCCTGGAGCAATTAAAACGCATCAGTGACATGGGTTAAACTGACATGAATCCAACCACTAACTATCTCAAAGGGATGATACGATAAGTCACTATGCCGTAGCCGGCCCAAATACCTAATGCATTGCCTGAGATATTGCCATCCAGATTTTTTGCGGAGGCGGCAAAGGGATTTGCTGCATTAATTTTTTCAATCTGGTAATTCTGCCAGAATTTATAAGCTTCTTCATCAATCGAAGATATCTTAACAAAAATGGTATCACGGACCGAGTAATAAATGTTATCGTTTCTTTCAAAGTTTGCTTCAGTGCCCCGGTAAACCGGCAATATCAACTGCATCCCATTTATCTGATTATCACTAAATGTAGAACCATAAACCGGAACAAACCCGTCATCCAGTCCCTGAACCTTGGAAAATACCCTGTAAAAATTCTTTCGATTCGGATCTTCTGTAAAACCCACCTTAATGCTCCCAACACTGTCATTTCGTTCAGGCTTCTCAAACCATATGCTATCTATGTCAGGGGGTGGAACTATACTGGTAGCAGCATAATAGGTTTCCTCTCTTATCTCGATCTCAAGCTGGTATTCCTTCCCTGATTCCCCTTTCATTTTATATCCCTGGTAAATATACGGAGGAAAATAAGAATCATCCCGGGTTAAAGTAAGAATCTCCTTTTCCTGGTCTGTTGAAACAGTAACCTTCGCAGTAGTCTCCACCAGATCACGAAATGATGCGGAATCAACTTTGGAAAAGTAAGGAGCACTCTTGGTTAAAATCACCACCGGGTGACGGTTGTTTTCTATCCACCCGTCCACTACAAGCCTGGATTCGACTTCTTCAAATGTCACTTCAACATCCTGCTCACAGGACGTTTGCAAGTTGAGATGAAAGATGATTAAAACAATATATGTTATGTACTTTCGCATATCAAAATGTAAAGTTATATGATACAGAGGGCATGACAGGGAACAGCGAAACCATTTTCGGTTCTACCTCCAGTTCATAATCATTTTTGTTTTGCTCCGCTTCAAAATATATGTAATAAGGATTTTGCCGGTTATATACATTGTATATTGAAAAACTCCAGTGCCCGCTCCAACTTTTGTTTTTATTATCAGGATAATAATTGGCAGATATATCAAGCCTGTGGTAATGTGGCATACGAAATCCATTGATTTCACCATATTCATTGATAATATTCCCTTGCACAAGGTAGCGGGAGACCGGCACGGTCATGGCATTGCCGGTTGCATATACAAATATTCCGCTGATATCCCACTTTTGATTTAAGGCATAAGAAGTGACTACTGATAAATCATGCCTTCTGTCATATTTTGCATGAAATGGTTTCCCGTTGTTTAACTCATCGAACCTCCGGGTCGTCTTTGATATGGTATAACCCAGCCAGCCCGTTAATTTTCCGTAATTTTTCTTCACAAACAGTTCTGCTCCATAAGAATTTCCCTGTCCGTATATAAGCCGTTCATGCAATTCCTCATTATAGGTATCAACCACCCCATTGGCAAAATGGGCCTGGTTTTCCATTTGCTTGGCATACACTTCAAGGGAAGTTTCTATTTCATCATTTAAAAAATTTTTATAATAACCCAATGCAAGTTGCTGTCCGCGTTGCGGTGGCACCCTGTAAGTAGAGGGAATCCAAATGTCTGTCGGCAGTGAAATACTGGAAACGGGCACAATATGAACATATTGAAAACCTTTGTTATAAGAAATTTTTAATGAAGACGCAGGAGAAAGCAAAAACCTTGAAGAAACTCGCGGTTCTAAATGATTGTATCCGTTATGAACCTTTTTACCTGTTGCAAACCTGAGGGTATCAACCACCCGGCCAAAATCATCTTTAATGAGCTGATGATATGGACCGGTATGCATAAAACCCGAATACCTCACGCCGGCATTGACCAGTATGAAATCATTTATTTCATAAGAATCATTGATGAAAACCGAAGCTTCATGGGAAAAATAATTCACCATGTTGCTGAACTCAAATTCATCATCTTGTGCTTTTCCTTTTTGCTTATTCGGATCAAAATGATGATAAACATAATCCAGTCCAGCATGAATTCTGTGCTTATCAGGAAGAAACAATAATTCTGCTCTGTAATGATAGTCTGCGATGGCTGATTTTAGGCTAAATGAATATTCACTTTGTCTGGCAAAAAAATCAAACCGGTAGCCGGTATGACTGATGTTGTTCTTAATGCTTAACCGGTCGTTGAAAATGTGAGACCAGGTAATGATTCCAGCCTGATTGCCCCATTTAATCGCTGTATTGAAGTCAGTGTATTTTTTCCCGTGCGCATAGTTATCATTGCCATAATAGCCGCTAAATGTAATCCTGTCTTTTTCAGATAACCTGAGATTTAACTTGAAGTTCAAATCATAAAAATAATATCCGGAGATTGTGTTAAAAGTAGAGTTATCCTTTGACATACTCTCAAAAGGGCTGGCAAGTATATCAAAATAGGTTCTTCTGGCTGAAAACAAAAAGGTATGATCAGGATGACGCCTGGAGACAGGACCATCGGCAGTAATCCGCGATGAGAGCAGTCCGATACCCCCCTTGTATCTTATACTGTCCGTCGAAGCCGACTTTGAACCGATTTCAATGACCGAAGATAATCGTCCTCCATAATTGGCCGGAGAACCTGCCTTATAGAAATTAATATTTTCAATCGCATCGGCATTAAAAACCGAAAAAAAACCGAATAGATGAGAAGGATTGTATAAGGTAACCCCATCATATAAAATAAGGTTTTGATCAGGACCTCCTCCCCTTACATGGAAACCTGAATTGGCTTGTTTGGCCGATTGAATACCCGGCGTTAACTGAATGATTTTGAGTGGATCTTTTTCCCCCAGCATGCCAGGCAATTGATCAATTTCCCTGGTATTTAACTTAATCATCCCGGTGGTGCTGCTCTTTACATTTTTGTCCTTTTCTGCAATGACTTTCACTTCCATGGCTTTAATAGGTACTTTTGTCAAAAATACCAGAATATCCTCCTGGCTGTCTGATGAAACAAAAAGGGAATCCCTTTTATAGCCAATAAATGAAATCACCACCAGATGCTCCCCCCTGGAAAGTGTTAATTCAAAATGCCCCTGGCTATCCGTTGCCACGCCATATCCTGAAGCGGGCAAATAAACATTTGCCCCGGGAAGGGGTAGCCGGCTCTCCTTATCTTTTACTACCCCTTTCAGTGGTATCTTTTTCTGGCAATGGACCTGGTTCATTGAGAATGGCGCCAGTAATATCAATATTAAAAGACGAATTAACATGCGCCTCATCAGATAAAGCATTCAATGCTATTAACAATCATCATATTAGTGATATATTTCTTTTAAAACATCCAGCGACTTTATTTGTCCAAGACCTTCCAGATGCAACTGATAATATTCCATTATCCTCACCAAAAAGGCTGTTTTTGCCTGATTATTGATGGCAGGCCCATGCTTAGCTGAGTGGAACCTGTTGGACAGGATAGCATGTAAAATTTCAGCAAGCTCTGAGCCAAAATAGTGATTGTGAATAGGTTTTCTGTTAATAAAGATCCCATTCATTAAATCAAAATAGCAGTTTTCATTGGAATAGTTATTTCTTGGATAAAAACCCAGGTGTTTCGACAAGTTTACTAAAAAGTCAAGGTGAAAACTGTTATAGTTCTCTTCCAATAAATCAAAGAAATGAATTTTACTATGAAGAAACTCAAAAAGGGATGGATTGCTTTCTTCTTCCTTTAAAACCTTGTAGAGTACTTCTGATAGAAAAAATGCAATGCTCCTTTTATGTTCAGAATAAGGTATAGACAAAAAGACCGGATTGTTTTTTGCTTCTTTGATTTTCTGAAGGTTTCTGTTCTGCTTATGATAGACCTCCATGTCGAGCAAAAACAAGGGTTGAAAAAGATTGGACCGGATGAGTGATTTTTTGTTTTTCGCCCCATGAATCAAATAGGCCTGCCTTCCGAATTTTTCGGTGTATAGGTAGGCAATAATGCTGCTTTCGGAATAATTGACATGGTGCAGTACTAATCCCCTCGTCTTAAACAACATACATTTAGCCATTAGTAAGTGATTCTAAGAAGGCGTCAATAACTGCGTTATGATCACCTTAAGCACCAGTCATTTACGACCAGTAAACTCCTGACACTTAAGGCTCGCATGCCTTGTTCTTGACGCCTTCTTAGAACCACTTTAGAATA
>CAYFUP010000162.1:0-6839 GCA_964346235.1 uncultured Bacteroidales bacterium
CAGGTAAGACACATTGTTTAATAATTGAATGGTTTTTTATTGTTACTATCCATGGGGTAAAAAGCCTGGGTTCATAATTAATTAACTTAAACATATCAAACATTTAAAACATTTAAAACAAGAATGATTTATATTTGTGATTAGAGATTATAAGAAAACGTCAATAGCATGAATTTCTAAACAAAATTACAAAATTAAAAAACACAACAGACATGAAAAGAACAAACTTTATAGCACGAATGATCATCTCTACTTTGCTGATTCCCCTGGTCTTGATAATGACCACCCTTGCTTGTCAGCATAGCGGGTCCGGTCAACAGCAGAATCAGTCAGAAAATCAGGCGAATGCAGAAGAAGCTGGTAACGGACAACATCAGGCAAAAGTTAAAAACATCATTTTGATGATTGGGGACGGAATGGGCTTAGCCCACTTGTATGCAGGCTATACCGCTCAAAAGGGAGTGCTGAATATTACGTCTATACCTTATATTGGCATCAAAAAGACCAATTCATCGGATAATTACATTACGGGTTCTGCATCATCCGGTACTGCTATGTCAACAGGAAAGAAAACAAAAAATGGCATGTTGGGAATGGGACCTGATTCAACGAAATTAAAAACCATTCTTGAGTTGGCTGAAGAATACGGGTTGGCCACCGGTGTGATTTCAACCAGTTCCATCACACATGCCACCCCTGCTGCTTTTGTCTCACACCAGGTAAGTCGACATATGCCTGAAGCCATTGCTTATGATTTCCTTAAGTCCGATATTGATCTTTTTATTGGCGGAGGAAAAAAGTATTTTGCTGAGCGCAGTGATCAGGCAAACCTTATCGACAGCCTGGAAGCTAAAAATTTTGAGGTGCTGACCGATATTCAGAAAGTTAAAAATTTCGAAGGAGGGAAGCTGGCCGGTCTTTTGGCTGAGGGGCACATTCCCAGGTATTCCGAAGGAAGGGGTGATATGTTGCCTGTTTCCACCGAAAAAGCCATCAATACCTTAAGGGCAAATCAAAAGGGGTTCTTTTTAATGGTAGAGTCTTCGCAAATCGATTGGGGCGGTCATGCCAATGACACCGAATATATCGTAGAAGAAGTGATAGATTTTGACAATGCGGTAGAAAAAGCATTGGATTTTGCCAGGGAAGACGGCGAGACCCTGGTGATTGTCACTGCTGATCATGAAACAGGAGGTTTTGCGGTTGATCAGGGGAATCTGGAGAAGGGAGAAATAACGGGCAAATTTACCACCGACGGACACACAGGCCTTTGGGTTCCGGTTTATGCTTATGGTCCGGGAGCAACCAGCTTTGCCGGCTTTTACGATAACACCGATCTTTTTGCAAAGATGAAAAGCGCATTTGGTTTTTAACTTTCCAATTTCCATGATTATGTGCTACCTTTGCAGTAAAAGAGTTTATTTTGAAGTCGAAAAATCAAGATTTGTTCGAAGGTGGAAAAAAGTTACCATTGGTTGAAGCCTTTTATACGATTCAGGGAGAAGGATACCATAGTGGAAAGGCTGCTTATTTTATTCGTATAGGAGGATGTGATATTGGCTGTCATTGGTGCGATACCAAGTTTTCCTGGAACCCTGACATCCATCCGGTTACCGATACCGATCAAATCGTCAGTCATGCTGCTGAACATCCCGCTAAAGCTGTTGTCGTGACAGGCGGGGAGCCTTTAACTTACAACCTGGATTATTTATGTGAGACGCTTAAGCAGCATGGAATTCAAACTTATCTTGAAACCTCTGGGTCATATGCATTAACCGGAGACTGGGACTGGATATGCCTGTCCCCGAAGAAAAATGCGCCACCGGTGAATGCCATATATTCAATGGCCGATGAACTAAAGGTGATTGTGTTTAACCCTTCGGATTTTCAATGGGCGGAGTTCAATGCGAAAAAAGTAAGATCCGGGTGCCAGCTCTATTTGCAACCCGAATGGAGCCGGGTGAAACAAATGCTTCCGGAAATCATTCGGTATTGTAAAGAGAACCCGCAATGGCAGGTATCCCTGCAATCTCATAAATATATGAATATACCTTAAGGTGGCATGAAATATTTTTTTTATCACATATTGTTTTTCATTTTTATTTTTTGCCAGGGAATTGCACAGGAATATACCACAAATTCCAGAAAAGCGATAAGAAACTACGAAGATGCAATAGAAGCATACAACAACAATGATATGGATAAGAGTATCAGTAAGCTTCAGTCAGCCATAAGAGCAGATAAGAAGTTTATTGAAGCATACCTGACCCTGGGGGATGTGTATCACAGTCTCGGTGAATCAAAAAAAGAAATCGAAGCATACAGGAATGGATTAAGCATTGATCCGGAGTTTTATCCGAGGGGTTACTATAACCTTGGTAAAGCTGAATTTAATGCCGGTATGTATGAAGAGGCCAGTAGTCATTTTAAAAAATACCTGGAGTTAGCTAAAGGAAGGGGTAGAAATATCCATGAAGCCAGGAGGTTTATCAAGTCCTGTGCATTTGCCCTTGAGGCCATGAAAAACCCGGTGCCTTTTCAGCCTGAAAATTTAGGACCGAATATCAATTCCAAGTATGATGAATATTATCCCACCCTTACTGCGGATGAGAATACCATGATCATAACTGTTCAGCTGCCGTTAAGCAATTCTTTTATAAATAGCAAATCGACCATGCAGGAAGATTTTTTTATTGCACACCGGGATTCGACCGGCGAATGGAAAAAAGCCGAAAACATCGGTCAGCCCTTAAATTCGCAGCAAAACGAGGGAGCACAGACCATTACCACAGACGGGTCCGTCATGTTTTTTACTGCCTGCAACCGGAGAGACGGTCAGGGAAGCTGTGATTTATATTTTACATTCAGAAAGGAAGGAAACTGGACCCAGCCCATCAATGCTGGTAAGCCCATTAACACCAGGGCATGGGAATCGCAACCATCCATTTCTCCTGACGGGAATACCATTTATTTTGTCAGCAACAGGCCAGGTGGTTTTGGTGGAATGGATATCTGGAAAAGCGATTTAACTGATGAAGGTTATTGGGGAACTCCGGAAAATCTCGGAAACAACATTAATACCCCAGGTGACGAGAAATCTCCTTATATTCATTTTGACAATAAAACATTATATTTTTCCTCTAACGGACATATTGGCCTGGGCAGTTATGATTTATACGTAACCAGTCAGACAGACTCCAATACCTGGAAAAAACCAAAAAACCTGGGTTATCCCATTAATACTCATTCCAATGAAGAAGGACTGATTGTTAATGCCCGCGGAGATAAAGCCTATTATTCATCAAACCGGCAGGAAGAGACCGGGGAGGATATTTACAGTTTTGATTTATACGAGGAAGTAAGGCCTACGCCGGCTTCCTATGTGAAAGGAACGGTTTATGACGCCGCTACCAAAGAACCTTTAAGGGCCAGGTTCGAGCTGATTAATATCAACAATTCGGAAGTCATCATGAAATCATTTTCCCGCAAGGATAACGGGGAGTTTTTGTTGTCGCTGCCGGTGAATAACAACTATGCCTTAAATGTATCCAGGACAGGATACTTATTTCACTCAGAGAATTTTTCACTTGATTCGGTAAAGGGTTACCTGGAACCCTTTTTAATTGATATACCGCTCAACAGGAAAGTGCTGGGCGAGAGTGTTGTGTTGAAAAATGTATTTTTTGAATTTGACTCATATAAGCTAAAGGAAGAATCAAAGGCTGAGCTTGATCGCCTGATCAATTTCCTAAAAGCCAATGAAGATGTCTTGGGAGAAATATCGGGCCATACCGATAACATCGGCAGTCTCGAGAATAACCAGGAGTTGTCGGAAAAAAGAGCAGAATCCGTCTATCAATATTTGATCGAAAACGGCATTTCAGAAGACAGGATTTCTTATACGGGTTATGGTGAAACCAAACCCATTGCCACCAATAAATCTCCTGAAGGCAGGGCGTTGAACAGGAGGACTGAATTTACCATCACCGGAAAAAAATAATTCTTCAATAGGTATTATATTTGCTTCATTAGTTATCAATAAAAGAATATTATTATGAACCGAATTTCCTGTTTCACTTTCATTCTAACTCACCTTTTGATATTAATGACTGATGCTGCCGGTCAGTCTAAAGCGGACTGGAACGGATCGTTTCCCGACGGATGCACTTCCATTACGGTGGGCAAGGATGCCTCATCGGATGGATCCGTGATGACTTCGCACACGGATGACAGTCACCGGACCCGCTCCTGGATGGATAAGCAGCCGGCCCGCAAGCACAAAAGCGGTAGCACGGCACCCATGTATAAGCGAAAGAATGATTCCACCAAAGCCATGCCGGCATATCAGCATGTAAGGATTGGAGAGATACCCCAGGTTGAAGAGACCTTTGGTTACCTGAATACCGCCTATCCCAGTCTGAATGAAAAACAACTGGCCATAGGCGAGTCCACTTTTGGCGGGAGAGAGGAGCTGCAATCCGATTCCGGGTTAATTGACTGTCAGCGTCTTTGTCAGCTTATGCTGGAAAGATGCAGCACTGCCCGTCAGGCCATTGAGATGGCCGATGATCTATTAATGGATTATGGCTGGAATGACTACGGCGAATGCCTGACCATTGCCGATCCCAATGAGGTCTGGCATTTCGAGGTGGTTGGTCCGGGAAAGGGAAAGACCGGGTCTGTATGGGCTGCCCAGCGGGTCCCCGATGATCACGTTGCGGTCAATGCCAATGCCAGCACCATCAAAGAAATGGATTTGGATGATGAGGATTATTTTATGGCTTCAGATAATGTATATGAGGTGGCCCGGGAAAAAGGCTGGTGGCAGGAAGGAGAACCCTTTCGTTTCTGCTATGCTTATGCACCGGAGAGCCGTTTGTCGGTCGCTGCCCGCCGCAGGGAATGGCGGGTGTTCGATTTGCTGGCTCCTTCCCTTGGCTTATCTCCGACCAGCGAAAACTATCCCTTTTCCGTTAAGCCGGATGAGAAAGTGCGGCTCGACGATATGATAACCGTTTTTAAGGATTATTACCAGGGAACCCCATATGATATGAGGAGAAACACGATCGTTGAAGGGGAAGACGGGGAAATGGTGATATCTCCTTTAGCGAATCCTTTTATGCCTTATGATCAATTAAAGTTTGATGACGTGCCCGGAGCTTGGTATATTGTGGATGATGAAACCGGTGATATAAGATTTTTGGGTGAACGTACCATTGCACGTTGGTACACCATGTATGCCACCATCATTCAATGCCGTAATTGGCTGCCCGATGAAATCGGAGGAGTGGCATGGATAGCACAGGATAATGTGGCTTCTTCGATATATATTCCGGTTTATGGTTGTATCAATAGCTTTCCTGAATCGTATGTGGTACCGGGACGGGTAAATGGTTTTTCAAGAAATTCAGCCTGGTGGGCGTTTAACCGGTTGGGCACGCTTGCGGCTCAGCGCTGGGGGGACATCCATCAGGATATCGATACGGTTTGGGGACCCTGGCAGCAGCGCTTGCTTGATAAGCAGGCTGAAATCGAGGAAGAGGCCTTGCAGTTATACAGGAAAAAACCGGAAAGAAGTCGGGCGTTTTTAACGGAATATACCCACCAATGGGGCAATAAGGTAGTTGACAAAGCCTGGGAACTGGGGGACTGGATATGGACTGTTTACGATGAGAAGTTTTGATACGACACCATGAACCAGACTTTACCGATTACATTAAGAAAATGTTTGATTGCTGACAGGTTTTGATCATTTCATCCGGCCAGATGGTTGCCTGGACTTCACCGATGTGCGCTTTTTTGAGCAAATACATGCATATCCTTGACTGGCCGATACCTCCACCGATGGATAAGGGCAGTTCATCATTGAGCAACCTTTTGTGAAAATATAATGCTTTTCGTTCTTCGGTTCCCGTAATGCTTAACTGCTCCAATAAAGCCTGTTTATCAACCCTGATGCCCATGGACGATATTTCAAATGACCGGCCCAGCTTGTCGTTCCATAAAATAATATCCCCGTTTAGTCCTTTAAAACCATTAACTGTAGGGGTGTTCCAGTCATCATAATCCGGTGCCCTCCCATCATGAATGCTTCCGTCCTTTAACTTCCCCCCGATACCTATAATAAAGACAGCCCCATGCTCCCAAGCCGCTTTGTCCTCTCTTTGTTTCTGGGTAAGAGCGGGATACTGCTCCAGCAATTCTTCCGAATGGATAAATGTGATATTTTCAGGAAGTTCAGGTACTATGTCGTTGTAATTCTCGTAAATAATAAATTCTGTCCGTTTAATCACTTCATAAATTTTTCTTACGATAAATTTCAGAAAATCAATATTGCGTTCACCAGCATTCATCACCCTTTCCCAATCCCACTGATCCACATAAAGGGAGTGAATATTATCCAGATCTTCATCCGGGCGGATGGCATTCATATCGGTATAGATACCATATCCTTTTTGTATTCCATAGTCTGCCAGGGCCAGCCGCTTCCATTTTGCCAGGGAGTTGACCACCTCAGCGGTAGAATCATCCATGTCTTTGATCGGGAAAGATACTTTGCGTTCGATTCCGTTCAGATCGTCATTGATTCCGGTACCTTTTAATACAAAAAGTGGTGCCGTAACGCGCCTTAATCTCAATTCGGCAGATAAACCTGCCTCGAAAGTATCTTTGACAAGCTTGATGGCTTTTTCGGTTTGTTTTAGATTAAGGGGGGATTTATATCCTTTAGGAATTATTAAAGATTTGCTCATAATTATTAATTAATTAGTGGTTCTAGTAAAAAGTCAATAACTGCGTTATGCTCACCTTAAGCACCAGTCATTTACGACCAGTAAACT
>CAYFUP010000163.1:0-6782 GCA_964346235.1 uncultured Bacteroidales bacterium
GCCCTCATGGTTATCTCATATCCTTTTGTGCACGATAGTGAATGAGGGGTTCATACGAGATAAATTATAATTTAAACTATTGAATTTCAATTTTATGATAAATTGATAACTAACTTTCATGTTTCAAACCGTATGGAGCCCTCATGGTTATCTCATATCCTTGGTGTTCACGATAGTGAATGAGGGGTTCATCCTGTTAAAAAAGTGCCATATTACAATCCCGGCGCTGACAGCAATATTCAAGGAATGTTTCGTTCCATACTGGGGTATCTCAATATAATGGTTGCACAAATTCACCACTTCCTGATTCACTCCTTTCATCTCATTGCCAAATACCAGGGCATATTTTTCATCCTTGCTGACCGGAAAATCCTGTAAGGCCATGTTCCCTTCCACCTGTTCAATCGAAATGATTTTATACCCATCATCCATTAATCTTTTTATCCCATCCACTGCTTTAGCGCAATATTGCCATTTAACCGATTCGCTGGCGCCCAGGGCAGTTTTGTAAATATCCTTGTGAGGAGGTTTACCCGTGATTCCGCATAATAGTATACGTTCCACCAGAAAAGCATCACAGGTGCGAAAAACAGAACCAACATTATTCAGACTTCTGACATCATCCAGCACTACGGCAAGGCTTAACTTATTCATCTTTCTGTATTCATCCAGGGTAGGTCTGCCTAATTCTTCATTTTTTATTTTTCGCATAAAACTTTGTTTTAAACTGGATTGTTAATAATTGATAAAATATTATACTTTCGTCATTCAGAATAAAATGAAACAAACCGAACAAAATTAATTAATCTTATTATAAAAGCTATTCCTATGAACTTACATGAATATCAGGGAAAGAATATTTTAAAACAATTTGGAGTGCCTGTTCCTGCCGGGGATGTAGCCAAAAAACAAGAAGAGAGTCAGTCCATTGCAGAAAAAATAAAAAATGAAACCGGCGTAGATACCTGGGCAGTAAAGGCACAAATACATGCCGGAGGCCGTGGAAAAGGGGGAGGCATCAAAATTGCCCGTTCCCTTGAGCAAGTGGAAAAATTTGCCGGCGAAATTCTGGGTATGAATCTGATTACCCCTCAAACCGGAAAAGAGGGTAAAAAAGTGAATCATGTTCTCATTGAGCAAGGCATATATTATGAAGGCGAATCAGAAACAAAGGAATTTTATGTGAGTGCAT
Organism: uncultured Bacteroidales bacterium; assembly: GCA_964346235.1. GTDB lineage: Bacteria > Bacteroidota > Bacteroidia > Bacteroidales > CAYFUP01 > CAYFUP01. The sequence continues at coordinate 1,193 of CAYFUP010000163.1, forward strand.
TACTGAACCGTGATACTGGAAGGAATATCATCATGTATTCTCCTGAAGGAGGTATGGATATAGAGGCAGTGGCAGAAAAAACCCCTCACCTGATTTTTAGGGAAGAAATTGAACCGGGAATGGGGCTGCTTCCATTTCAGGCTCGCAAAATAGCATTCAACCTGGAATTATCAGGGGATGCCTTTAAAGCCATGGTTAAATTCTTAATAACACTATATAATGCTTTTGAGGGCAGCGATGCCAGTCTGCTTGAAATAAATCCTGTTATCAAGACCTCCGATAATCAAATATTTGCTGCCGATTGCAAGGTAAAGATTGATGAAAACGCTTTGTTCCGTCATAAGGATGTTACATCTATGCGGGACATCACCGAAGAAGATCCGGCAGAAGTGAAGGCCACTGAAAACAACTTAAACTTCATCAAACTTGATGGAAATGTTGGATGTATGGTCAATGGCGCCGGTCTCGCCATGGCCACCATGGACATGATAAAACGCTCTGGCGGTGAACCGGCCAACTTTCTTGACGTAGGCGGTAGTGCCAATCCAAGCACTGTAGAAGCAGGGTTCAGAATTATTCTAAAGGACCCGAATGTTAAAGCCATCCTGATTAACATTTTCGGTGGCATTGTGCGATGCGACCGGGTCGCCAACGGAGTGGTGGAAGCTTATAAAGCATTGGGTGAGATTAAAGTTCCGGTTATTGTGCGGCTTCAGGGAACAAATGCAGAAGAAGGAAAACAAATCATTGATGAATCAGGCCTAAAGGTGTATTCCGCCATTACCCTTCATGAAGCAGCTGACCTGGTGAGTAAATTCAAATAAGGCAGTCCTGCCTCTTTTCTCAACTTTTCAGTAATGAAAGAGAGAAAAAATCCAATTGTACCTTTCCTGAAAAAATGGTAAGGCCTTTTAATCCATTTTTTATTTTAATTGTTTCAGGTAATCCAATATGTTTTGCTCTATTCTTTGGGCCAGGGCTGAAGTATCCGCTTTCATAAATGGTTTTCCGGTAATTTTTTCATATAATTCAATATACCGTTCTGAAACCTGATTCACAAAAGATTCAGGAATATTGGGAATCACCTGGCCTTCCATACCCTGAAATCCGCTATCTATGAGCCATTGCCTGACAAATTCCTTTGAAAGTTGTTTTTGCTTTTCCCCTTTTTCAAATAATTCCTGATAGGGTTCCGCATAAAAATAGCGGGAAGAATCGGGCGTATGTATTTCATCTATCAAAAATATTTCTCCATCCTTTTTCCCAAACTCATATTTTGTATCCACCAATATCAACCCCTTATCCTTGGCCATCTCTGTACCCCTTTGAAACAATTCCTTGGTGTATTTCTCCAATAACCTGTATTCATCTTCCGGCACCAAACCCTGCTTAAGAATTTCTTCGCGTGAAATATCTTCATCATGGCCTTCCATGGCTTTGGTGGTAGGCGTGATGATGGGTTCATCAAATTTCTGGTTTTCCTTCATCCCATCAGGCAAAGGAATACCGCATAAGGCTCGCTTTCCTGATTTATATTCCCGCCAGGCATGACCGGTAAGATAACCCCGGATGACCATCTCCACCATATAAGGTTCCGCCTTGTGGCCTATGGTTACCATGGGATCCGGAGAAGCCATTTTCCAATTGGGTACGATATCTTTCGTTGCATCCAGAAAATCATTGGCTATCTGATTAAGCACCTGTCCCTTAAAAGGTATCCCTTTAGGCATGACGACATCAAATGCAGATATCCGGTCAGTTACAATCATGATCAGAAAATCTTCATCAATATTGTATACATCCCTGACTTTTCCTTCATATTTGTTTATTTGTCCGGGAAAATTAAATCCCGTTTTAATCAATGCATGCGCCATAATGTTATAATTTTAGTTATTGTTGTATTGCTATATCAATCATGGTTTATAAGATGATGTCTTATGATTTTGTTCTTCTTTACTAAATTGATTATAAGCATTTATGATATGTTTAACCAGGTTATGCCTGATGATATCCCGGTTATCAAAAAATATAAACGATATGCCTTCAATATTGTTCAATATCTCCATGCTTTTAACCAAACCCGAGGTTTCCTTTTTAGGCAAATCGATTTGTGTGATATCGCCTGTTACTATAAATTTTGAGGATTTGCCCATCCGGGTCAAAAACATTTTAAGCTGATTAAATGTGGTGTTTTGCGCTTCATCCAGGATGACATAAGCATCATTGAGGGTTCTGCCGCGCATATATGCCAACGGAGCAATCTGCACCGTTCCATCTTCAATGAATTCATTAAGTTTCCTGAGGGAAATCATATCATTCAATGCATCATAGAGCGGCTGTAAATAAGGATCCAGTTTGTCTTTTAAATCACCGGGAAGAAATCCGAGATGCTCCCCTGCTTCGACCGCCGGTCGGGTTAAAATGATTCTTCTGACCTCGCGGTATTTCAAAGCCCTGACAGCCAAAGCAATGGCTGTATATGTTTTTCCTGTACCGGCCGGACCAATGGCAAAAATCAAGTCTTTATCTTCTGACTCGGACAATAGCTTCTTTTGATTGACTGTTCTGGCTTTCACCGGTCTTCCATTATTTCCGAAAAGGATAACATCTTCCTGCTTTATCTCCTGAATGCGGGTAGGGACATAATTTTCATCTTCCAGTATGAATTCAATATCACTATTAGTCAGTTGATTATATTGCTGAATAAAGTCTATCAGCTGGTTTACCTTATACTCAAAATATTCAATAAGGGATTTTTCACCTTTGGCCCTTATCTCATTTCCCCTGGCAATTATTTTTATCTTGGGAAACTTATTTTTCAGGATTTCAAAGTTCGAATTATTTACCCCCCAAAAATCAACCGGATCTACTTCATCTAAATATAGTACTTTTTCAATCATAAATTTTCCTGAATTATGCTTACATTTGGAATACACAAAATAACGTAAATTTTATTGATAACCATAAATTCATATTAAAAAAAAGATAAACGGGTTAAGATAGGGAATGTCCATAATTACACTGATATCAGACTGGAAAAAAAAAGATTACTATTTGGGAGCAATTAAAGGCAATCTGCTCTCTCATTTGCCTAATTCACAAATCATTGATATAAGCCACGAAGTCCCGTCCTATAATATTGCCGTGGGAGCCTTCCTGTTAAAACATTGTTTCCAACAATATCCGAAAAACACCGTTCATATTGTTTGTATAAAAACGGATGTTTCTCCTGAAAATCCCTGTCTTATAGCAGAATACAAAGATCATCGGTTTATTGGGTCTGATAATGGTTTCTTCAGTTTGCTGAAGGAAGATGATGAAATAAAAGTTTACCGGGTGAAAGACACCTGGATTTTTGAATCCACCTTCCCGGAATTAGACATTTTCTCAGAAATCGCCATAGCCCTTGTTAAGAACAGCGATATCAGCGAAATTGCGGAAGAAACAACTGAATTTAATAAAAACATTCCCTATCGTCCGGCCATTGACAATGAAACAATCGCCGGCAGCATTATTTATATCGATTCCTACCAAAATGCCGTTGCCAATATATCAAGGGAATTGTTTGAAAGGATTGGCAATAAAAGGCCTTTTGAAATATTTATTCAAAGCCATCATTATAAAGTCACAAAAATAAACAAACGATATAGTGAAACATCACCGGGCGAGTTACTGGCTTTGTTTAATAGCGCTGACTTGCTGGAAATTGCCATTCAAAATGGAAATGCAAAAGATCTGTTGAACCTCAATATCGGTTCAGTCATCCGGGTTAAATTTAAATCATGATGAATAATGCATTAAATAGTTAAACTAAGAAAACCAACAAATTATTCTAAAGTGGTTCTAAGAAGGCGTCAAGAACAAGGCATGCGAGCCTTAAGTGCCGGGATTTTACTGGTCGTAAATGATTGGTGCTTAAGGTGAGCATAACGCAGTTATTAACGTTTTATTCGAGCCACTAAATAATAAGTATTAAACCAGGCAAATGATATGATAATGTGATTTGCTTTAAAAAAAAAATAATCATATAAAATAAATTGTTGCACATGGAAGAAAAACTAAAAGCATTTAAAGACCTGCTGGAAATTATGGATGAGCTCAGAGAGAAATGTCCCTGGGATAGAAAACAAACCTTTGATACCTTAAGAAAACTTACCATTGAGGAAACGTATGAACTCACGGATGCCATCATAGAAGGGGATATGGAAGAGATTAGAAAGGAACTGGGTGATTTATTGCTTCATATTGTATTTTATGCAAAACTTGGTTCAGAACAAAAAGCATTTGATATTAAAGACATTATCGATTCCCTAAATCAAAAATTAATATTCAGGCATCCCCATGTCTTCGGGGAAACCACCGTACAAAACGATGAAGAAGTGAAGACCAACTGGGAAAAATTAAAACAGAAAGAAGGAAAAAAAGCTTTATTATCCGGGGTTCCCAAATCGCTTCCGGCTATGGTTAAATCAAACCGCATACAGGAAAAAGTGCGCAGTGTTGGTTTTGACTGGGATGACAAAGAAGACATTTGGGAAAAAATTGATGAAGAGCTGCTGGAATTAAAAGCAGAAGTTAAATCCAATAATCAGGAAAACATTGAACAAGAATTTGGGGATTTCATCTTTTCCGTTATCAATGCCGCCCGCTTATATGGCATAGAACCGGAAAATGCCCTGGAACGAACCAACCGGAAGTTTATCAAACGTTTCAATTACTTGGAAGAAGAAACCATCAACAAAGGAAAATCGCTTTATGACATGAATATCGAAGAGATGAATGAAATCTGGGAAAAGGCCAAACAATTTGATTAGCGGATTCATGCAAACTTCCCCGGTGGCCACTCCTAATGTCATCATAATTGACTCAAAAGGCCATCATGATTGATGGTGCCGGAATCCCACCTGTATGCAATGATGGATAGCACCTGCCATTTTCTGATTATGATGGAAAACCCCTCATGATATGCAAGGATGGATAGCCCCTGCCATGGTTTGATTAGGATGAACAGCTCCTCATAGTATGCTAGGATGAATAGCCCCTGAAATGATTTGATTAGCATGAATTGCCTGCTGGCATGATTTCATATAGCGCTCCGGTTTAAACCATTTTTACCGCCACATCAATAAGCCTAAACCAAGATTTTAATGCTTACCTCTTTTTTATCTGATTTCTCTACCTGATCTGTTTTAAATAATCTCAGTTCCTCATCCCATTGCTTTAATAACCTTTCCGCCTCGGAATAATTCATGCCCTCAAATGCTATCCGGATTTTATTGAGAATTTCTATATCCCGCTCAATAAACGGAATGGAATTTCTGTTAATTATGACGTTCATCTGCGATAAATTTTATGTTAAACTTTTGTTTTTCCTATTAATCAATATTGTTTTAAACCAATCTGTTTCAAATGCCGATGGAGCCCTCATGGATATTTGCCTCCGGCGAGCTCGCAAGCTCGGTTCAACTCATTTTGTGAACGGGCGTTAATGAGGGGTTCATACGTGATAAATATTAAATTAAACCTTTCTTTTTCAAACAAATAATCAATTCTAAAACCAACTTTTGTGTTTCAATCCGTATGGAGCCCT
>CAYFUP010000164.1:0-6752 GCA_964346235.1 uncultured Bacteroidales bacterium
AATTAAAGTAAAGTCGAATCAGCGAATGGTATCTTTTTTATTAATGTTGTTCCAGTACATCCTGAATAATTCACCAAATGAATTGAAATCCTCGCGATAAAAGATTCCTACACCCTGGGTATGGGGGGAATAATCATAGACCAGACGGTCATTGGAGTGGTGGTAAGCTTTCAACCTGAGCTTACCACTTTCCGTAATTTTGTATTCCACATCAAAATCACCGACTATATTGCTTTCTTCGGTCTCGTTTCCCACCATATCCAGATTGCCGTTGATGGTCACCCGGTCATTCAGAACCTGTGTAGAGAGTGCTACCTCGATTTCTCTTTTGGTTATTTCGTCCCCGGGCATGTAATTAAATCCAACGTCAAATTCATCGCTTATTTGTGACAACCAACTGCTAAACTGATTTGAAAGCAACTCGCTGGTGGTCACTGCAGCCCCTTTGTATCCCAGTCCGCCTGTTTGAGCCATCTGAGTCGCATTGCCATACGCATTCGGGTTAGGCAAAAACTGATTAATCACCATCAACGATAAAAACTGCTTGGTCAGTTGATCATTATTTACTTCTCCGGCATTAACCCCTTTATTGAGCGCATTCCTGAAATCAACCCTGGTTTCCTCCTCTGCATTGGGCAACGTAATGTCAAATGCGATGCTGGGATTATACAGGTTATTTCCAAGGTTGATATGACAGCGAACCGGAATTCTCCTTTTATAGCGTTGTACTTTATCTTCATCTTCAATGGTGGGAGCCACCAAATCGTATAACTGTGTTTTAAGCTCATAATTGGCTTCTATATCAATCTGAGAATTATTGATATCACCGTTAAAACTTACCCTGCTTCCCTGTTCCACATTAAAACGTTTATTGATGACATTTTGCAGGGTAAATAAATAATTTCCTTCCGTAATCTCATAATCACCGTAAATTTCTAAGTCTTTTTCCCTTGACACTGATAAATTGATATTGCCGTTTCCCCTGGCACGAAGAACATCACCGATTTTCGGATCAAAAATAAGCTGAATCTGGGCATTGTCCAACACCTCTATGTCCATATTTATTTCAGCTTTACCCCTTTCGCGGGCTTCATCTTTTTCAATTACCTCAAAAAATATCTCTTCCTTCCTGGTGGTTGGTTCCACGAATGTTAAAAAATCATTTTCTTCAATCTCTTCACTGGCATTCAATGGAATGTATAAAACCGTATTGCTCTCAGTATTCGCGGATATATCGATGGTCAATTCTTTACCCGGACCATTTATATTCACTACTCCCGTGCCATATGCCTGTCCGTAATATTCCGGACTGTCATCCGGCATCGTATTCAACACATAAAAATTATCGGCATCAATATTCAGGTTTATCCATACATTGCGAAAATCATTCAATGAAATCTCCCCATTCACTAAGGCTTTATTTCCTTCTCTATCATACACATCCACTTGGTTAAAATGAATGACATTATTACTAACGTTGATTTCATGCGTAAAATGATATTCTGTTTGCAAGGGATCAAGAACAAACGAGGCATCTTCTAAATAAATGGAACCATTTACCGTCGCATCTGGTATTTCACCTTTAATATAAACCATGCCTTTTCCATCTCCTTTAAAATCAGAAAATGAACGCTCCAATAAAGGGTCCAGAATCCTGGTAGGCAGTCCGGTAAGGTTGATGGCCATGTCTATTTTTTTTCCTTCCGGCACATATATGCCATGAATGTCCAACATCGAGGTATCCTCATGATTCACATTGCCGTTCAGATTAATGAGCTGTTTTTTGTTATTCCAGGATCCATTGATTTCAACTTTGCCCAAATATTCATCATTTAAGGCAAAATCCTCCACAGCAATGGCAGCAGTAAATACTGGCTCGTGATACAAGTGAGTTATCATAATCCTTGAACTCACATCCCCGTAAAATTTATATTTCCCCTTTTCTCGTAAGGCATTGAGTTTGCTGATGTTTATGTTGTTTAAATCAAAGAAAGCGGTATCTTCAATGTTTTCAGTGATGCTGCCCCTGAATGAAAAATGCTTGTCAGCCTGAAATACTCTGAATTCCTGGGGTACCTTTATGGCATTGCTGTCTATTGTAACATAGGATTTCTCTATGATCCACTCATTATCATCAAAGAAAAAGACAGATGGAATAACATCAAAAGCATAAATGATATTATTGGTCTCCTTGTTCGAGGAAAAGTAATTATTGAAAAATATCTCTCCCTCGTTTTTTAACCTGGAATCATTCTTCCATGCCATCCTGGTTTCTAATGTATCGTTATGACCCACCGACCGGATCTCAATATCCTCAAACTGCAAATCGTCGTCTATGCTCAGGTTTTTTGCATAAACCATGCTTAAGGTATTGTTTTCTCTCGTAAAAAGCCGGTAATTCAATGAATCAATAAAGTATTGGTTTAGCTTAATAAACCCGGTGTGTAATTCAATACTCATATTATTTTCATTTTTGTTAAAATACCCTTTTACTGAAGCATTTCTATCAATGGAATAACCGGGCAGGAAAAAGCTTGTCAACGGATCAGGGTTTTTAAGATTTACAGCAAACTGAAAATCATTGGGAAATGCTGTATCCTGTTCAAAGGCAGGTGCGACCGCATATTGATGTTCAATAATCGGAAAATATTCCCCCAATACCTGCCATATTTCCGATGAGAGCGTTACAATATTAAACTTTCCGGACAATGAACCCTCCATAAAATCTGATGTAACGTTCATCTGAATTTTATTATCCTGTTGACGGGAGGTTGCTTTTATATTATTAACCGTTAAACGTTTATTGCCCTTTTCTAAAACGGCATTGTTTAGATTGATTTGACCGTTTACGTTATCTATTCTATTGCCGCTAAAATAGGCATCAATATCAAAGGAAGTTCTTGATAATACTGTGGAATCAGACAGATTTAGTGCTTCCAGATCTATTCCTTCTGATCGGGCAATGAAATTATAATTATGAACCTGACTGGCCAAATCGACAATCCCTTCAAAATTAAAATGAGCATGGGGATCGTTGACCGTTATTTTTCCGTCAAACATTTTGTTGGAGAAAACACCGTTAACATCAATATTCCTGTATGTATAATCATTATAGAAAAAGTGCGGAATATCTGACTGAGCAGCTAAATTAAAATCATCTTTGCTGTTAAAAACTCCGGATACCTCAGTTAACATGCTTACTACTCCTATATCACTATTGTTAAGTATTTCTCCAAGATCATATTGTGGTATGATAATTTTACCAGAAACCTGATTGTTTCCAAAGGTATCAGGGTTATAGGTCAGATTGGCGCGGAGTGATCCCTCATTGGAAATGAGTTGTCCCCTGGAGGCGAAATCATTAAAATTGCCCTGAAAGTTTCCGGAAAAACGAAGACTGTCCAATCCGTATAATGGCTTAGGAATTCGAATGCTGCCGTTGAAGATTTTCATCCATTGTCTCACATCCGCCGTATTGGTCCACAAGGTATCAATATTACACACTAAATGCGAGTTGGAAAGATTCTGAATTCCTTTGGCCTTAAAGCTGGCCTTCAGAAAAGTACTGTTTCCAAATCCTGCTTTTATATCCGTTGCTGTGAAATCTGAAAGTTTTCCGTTGATATTACCCTGAAAACTTGCAACCATGGTATCATCAAGAGGTTTAATAAAATAGCTGAGATCTTTTGATGACAAAACCAAATTGGTAATGGAAGCATCAACCATTAGTTTTTCCGTATTAACCATGACCTGCCTGAGGGAATCGTAATACAGGTTTATCTTTTCAAGCATAATCCTTGAATCCGGGGTAACGAGACCTGCGTTAGTGATAAGGGTGGAGTCGTCAGAAATACGAACATTGACATGCATTTCTCTTACATCAAAACCGGAAACCTCATTAAAGGTTAAATGGTTGATTTGAAATTGCTTGATGCTTTCATCAACGTTTATGTCACTGACATCAAGGTTTAGATCATTCAGCGTTAAGTAATTATAATTCATCCTGCCCGGAGAGGGGATATTGGTATAATCATTGGCATACATGATCGAGGCATCCCTTATTTTAACCGCCAACGGTCGAAAGCTCCATGCAGCTTTGGAAGTATCAGTCCCGGAAAGACTGTCTATCAAAAACCGAAAATTGTTTTCGTTTTTATCAAAGTACTTAATGTTGGCTGAAAATCCATCCAGTTCAATGGATTTCAATGTAATAAGATTTGATTTCGTATTGATTTTTTTTATCGTCGCCTTTATCATATCCGCCTGAATGAGGGTATCGCTGGCCTTATCGTAAACACAAACATCATTCAATAACAAATGTCTGAAAAAAGAAACATCAACGGAACCAATATAAAAATCACTACCGGTTTTTTTCGAAATATCGCTCATGATATTTCTGGTAATCACAGTTTGCATCCTGTTGCTTTGTATGATAAAATAAGCAATGGCTGGTAAAGAAATAATTACCAGTAAAAGTCCCCATAATATTTTCGCTAATTTTTTAATAGTTTTACAATTAAATAATTACGTAAAAAAACAAAAAAATTTAATATTATACAGCAAATTTTACACCATAAATTATATTCTAACCGTTAATGCATCGGAATATTGTTATTATTTATTAAAACAGATCGAATTATTTGCATAAAACCAACTGCAACATTATGGCTTTAATTTTAGGAATTGAATCTTCTTGTGATGATACCTCAGCAGCGATTTTGCATCATGAACGCCTATTATCCAATGTCATTGCGAATCAGGATATACACCAAAAATACGGAGGGGTGGTGCCTGAACTGGCATCTCGTGCTCATCAGCAAAACATCATCCCCGTCGTAGAAGTGGCCTTACAGAAAGCAGGAGTGACCAAATCCCAAATTGAAGCGGTGGCATTCACCCAAGGGCCAGGTTTACTTGGTTCCCTGATGGTAGGGGTTTCATTTGCCAAAGGCTTTGCCATGGCCAACCAAATACCATTGATTGCCGTCAATCACTTACACGGTCATATATTGGCTCATTTTATCAAAGAAGAAGGAGTTTCCGGTCAATCCCCTGATTTTCCCTTTTTATGCTTACTGGTATCGGGAGGACATACACAATTGACAATCGTACATGATTACCTTCAGTTCGAAATCATTGGTCGCACCATTGATGATGCTGCCGGTGAAGCTTTTGATAAATGTGGCAAAGTCATGGGTTTGCCTTATCCTTCAGGTCCGGTCATTGACAAGTATGCCCGGCAGGGAAATCCGGATGCTTTTCAATTCAGCAAGCCGAAAATAACTGGCTTTGATTATAGTTTTAGCGGGCTAAAAACATCCTTTCTCTATTCCATGAGGGATTATGTAAAAAGAGAAAAGGATTTTATGACCCGCCATCAGTATGATATTTGTGCTTCATTACAAAAAACCATCGTTGATATTTTAATGGAAAAACTTTTTCTGGCCGCAGAGAAAACCAATATTACGAAAATTGCCCTGGCAGGAGGAGTCGCTGCCAATTCAGGATTAAGAAACAGGTTACAGGAAGAAGCCAAACAAAGAAACTGGAATGCCTTCATCCCTGCTTTTAAATTTACCACTGATAATGCAGCCATGATCGCTATTACCGGATATTATAAACACCAAGCTAAACAATTTGCCCCCCTGGACGTTAATCCGAGAGCCAGATTAATTTTTTAAATGTCGAACTGACAATACAATATTTTATTTATAATTTTGTTATCATTAAAATTAGAGATTATGTTGCACCTGTTCCGAATATCGCTACCCCTTATATTTCTGTTCCTGACAAATTTTTCTGTCAACGGCTCAGGAAACATCAACTGGTATCACATCGAAAAGGCCCAGGAGCTGAATAAGAAAGAACCCAAAAAGTTTCTGATTGATGTTTACACAGATTGGTGTGGCTGGTGCAAAAAAATGGACAACACCACTTTCAGTCACCCTGAAATTGCCCAATACATTAACGAGAATTTTTATCCGGTTAAATTGAATGCAGAAAGCAACCAGTCTATAGAATTTGCTGGAAAAACTTATGTAAACAAAGGCCAGGGAAGAAGGCCCACCCATCAGCTGGCCATCGGCTTGCTTCAGGGAAAAATGTCCTATCCCTCTATTGCCTATTTAAATGAAAACCTCCAATTGTTAAGTGCAGTCCCGGGTTTCCACAGACCGGCAGACTTTGAGCCGATCATCAAATTTTTTGGTGAGGAAGCATATAAAGAGCAGTCCTGGGAATCATTTATGAATAATTTTGAAGGTTCCATCCAGGCCTCGGAATAATCCGACAAATGTTTTCAGCACACATATGGCTTCATTTTAAAAGCCAATAATCTGCCACATATTTTCAGCGGACTATTTCTAGTTTCAGTGCTTTTGGTTTCCTGATAAATGGGAACATCCCCGAAAATATCCACTCCTTTATCATAAGCATAAGTTTTTAATCTTTTCCATTGTTCCAGAAATATAAACTGACTAAATCTGATTTTATCCAATTCATTTTCATGTTCTTGTGCAAATTCCTTCAGACGCTCGGTGTTCCTGTTCCTGTATTCTTCGGGCCATTGATTCCAGAGCAGGTTATCAAAATGTTTTTTAAGGCAAGAAATAACACATAATCCTCAAGCCAGTATTTTTCCCGCGCACTGAATGCCCGGTAGTTTCTGACCAGCTCCTGGGGGGGGTACCATTAAGATCTTTTTGGCTGTCCATATGATGCCGGATTGCACTATCAGGGTCTTTATGGCTGCG
>CAYFUP010000165.1:0-6676 GCA_964346235.1 uncultured Bacteroidales bacterium
TTCCCCTTTAAAATTCACATTCAAATCAACCTTCTTTTTTCTTTCTGATAAATAGCTGGTCACCGGAAACAACCAGGCATTTAAAGGATAATTGGTGGTATCTGCATTAACATAAAGCTGCCTGATGGTAAAAGACTTTATCAAAGTCGCCATGAGTCGCTTAACCATAGAAAATCCGGGTACTTTCTTCTTTTTTTCTGTTTTCTTCTTTTCCGGTTTTTGTTCTTCTTGCTCTGCTTTTGCTTTCTTTTTTTTCTGTTTCTTGAACATCCACTTGATGGGATATAAACGAAAAGGGATAAAAAACAGCCTGATTCTTAAAAAAACCAGGTGTGAATCATCAAAGACAACCCGGACTCTGATGATTCGCCAAAGCTCCAGATAATATTTCCCGGTTATTGAATTCACATAAAGCACAAGCGGGGAAATCAACAACCATAAAAATAATACAGTGATTATCAGAAGTATAATCCAGCCAATCATGACAACAAGTTAGCACTAAAATTTGAAAATATCCAATAACCGGATAAAAATTAACTAAAACTTAATGCAAAGACAGAATGAAAGAAATGACGTTGCATAAAATGAGAAAAAATTATTGAAGTAAACCAAAAATCCATATGAAGGCGGTTGATAAAAATAAGAAAGGGCATCTGTTAAACTACCGGCCTCCTCCATTTGAAGTGAAGGAACCGTTGATAAAAATACAAAAGGGCATCTTTCCGGGCGGTACAAATAAAAAAACATCAATTCGTATTAAAGGGGAACTGGGGATTTCACCAGGTCAGCGAAACAAATATATGATTCCTTTTTCAATGGAAACTTCGTTGGTTTGAACATCCTGATTCTCGAGCAGGTAATAATAAACCCCCGGGGATGCCTCCAACCCTGATGGTGTCTTTCCATCCCAGATGATGCTGGTGGATTCGTTTTCATAGATGATTGCCCCGGTTCTTGAAAAAATCTTCATCTTCAAAACATCCACCCCGTTTGATTTTACTTTAAATAAATCATTCTGACCATCATTATTGGGAGAGAAAGCATGGGCATTTGTCGAATCCACTTCTTTTTTATAATTAAGGTCCAAATTATCCTCAACATTGATGGCTTTTTCAAGGGTATCCGCACAGCCTATCGCATCCGAAATGATCATGGTCACATTTTTACTCCCTTCACTGTTGTATGTATCCGGATGGGGAAAACTGGACCACGGGATTTGATTTTCATAGGTCTGTGTTGTTCCATCTCCAAAATCGAATTCATAATTATAAAAATCAACGGCAGGATCAGTTATAGACGAGTCTATAAGATATACTTTAAAAGAAGATTCCGGGAAATAAACGGTATCCGTAAAGTTGGCCTCAGGGGAATGATGTATGAGGACATCTTTGGTAGCGGAGTCTGTCTGATTATTATTATAAACCACCTTAAGCTCAACAGTGTATGCACCGGGTGAATCGTATGTATGAGCTGGCGGATCCTGGACAAAACTGCTGTCCCCGTCTCCAAAAGACCAGATCCAGGAGATCGTCGTTCTGTCCGACGATCCAATAAAATCCGCGACAAGGCTGTCACACCCCTCCGTCTGCACATTGGCGGGACCTATGGTAGGTTGCTGGGCCACTACAATTCCACCGGTTGCCAAAAGAAAGAAAAGAAACAAATAAAAACGGTTCATAACAATAATTTTGCCTAAATATATGAAATCAACAAATATAATGATTAAATTTTATCGGTTAATTTTTTAACAAGTTTGTAATTATGAAAAAACTCTTTGGCAATTACCCTGATGACGGTGTAAGCAGGAATGGCCAAAATCATCCCTACAACCCCCACCATATAACCAGCTGCGAGAATGACCAGAAATATTTCCAAGGGATGAGCCCTTACACTGTTTGAAAAAATTACTGGTTGAAAAATAAAATTATCCAGCGCCTGAACCGATAAAAACACAAAGAGCATATACAACAGCATGGGCAATAACTCGGTATAAAACTCGAGGTTCAGATGGGTTGCCAGTCCGATCAATAAACCAACAGAAGTTCCCAGGATTGGTCCTATATATGGAATTACATTAAACAATCCGGCAAACAACCCGATGATCATGGCATGATTAAAACCTACCCCTACCAGGGTATGTCCAAATACATTGAGGGACATAATCAGGGTGATCTGGATGAGAATCCCGATAAAATAGCGCATGAGCAGCTTTTTGATGGATTTCAGAATATGGCTGACTTGTTCTTCTTGATTTTCCGGCACAAACATCATGATGCCATTGTATAACAAGGACGAATCTTTGAGGAAAAAAAAGGTGATAAAAGAAATCGAGAAGAAAGCGATAAAAATATTTCCAAGCAGGCTGGCAATGGATCCGAATGCGTTGGTGAGGGTGGAATAATTCAAAATGGAAACTATCTTTTGCGATATGTAGTCCTCGAGCGATTGCTCATCCGTTTCTCCCAAATCATATTCATTAAAAAACACTTCTATTTCCTGCAGCGGTTCATCGAGGCTTTCCGAAATTTTTTCAACATTGATTTTCGACAGGTCTTTGGCTTCGTAGGCCAACAGCGGAATAAAAACCCGGAAAAAAGCAAAAATCAGCAACCATATAGCCAACAAGGTAATAAGTGCACTGACAGGTCTGGGTATCTTGATATTTCTTATTCTGACCTTCCCCAGTAAATCAATTAAGGGCCTGCCGATAAGGGAGAGCACTGCCGATATAATGATATATGCGATGATCGATTTAAAATACCAAAGAACAAATCCGATAAAGGCCACCAATAAAAAAATAAGAAAATATTTGAGATTACTCCTCATTTTGATTTATTTAATTCGCGCTGTTTATAACCACTTCTTCAACATCCGTTTAATATTTAATTCAATCAATGTTCTTATTCAATACTTTCTGTCTTATATAAAGAAATACACCGGCCAAAATATACATCAGCATGATGAAAAACAGGCTGTTTACTTTAAATATCAGCAACAAGAGTATCGATAAAGCAATAAAAACATATCGAATCATATTCTCGCTGAAAGCCTGATCCTTGAATGAGAAAGACAGCATAGGAATATTGGATACCATTAACGCTGAACTAACTAAAATGATGCCAATCAGAACATATGAATTGGTTAAATATTCATACAGCAATGGGGTTTGGTTTCCGACAAGAATCATCAGTCCGCTTATATAAATTGCGTTGGCCGGAACAGGCAATCCCCTGAAATAAGATTTATCCGCATTTTCCTGTATGTTGAATCTGGCCAATCTTATGGCAGAAAAAACAACCATCAGGAATGCTATAAAAGGAATGAAAAAGCCACTGCTCAGGCTCATGTTTTTTTCCAGTAAATGGAACATAAGCACAGCAGGCCCCAAACCAAAGCTTACGACATCAGCCAGGGAATCAAGCTCTCTGCCAAAAGCACTTTCCACATCCAGAAGCCTGGCCAGAAATCCATCCAGGTAGTCCAGCAATGCTGCCAGCAAGATGCTGTATGATGCCCAGATGATCAAATCATGATAGGCGAAAAATATGGACAGGGTCCCGGTAACCAAGTTCAGTAAGGTTAAGAGATGTGGAATCAATTTTAAGGCAGGATGCTTCATCGACATACAATTTTTTAAACAAAAATAAGTTAAATAAATAGTTTGCTAAAAATATTTAATAATAATTATTTTTGCCCCCTTGCTTTTAGCGTATCAAAGAGTTGATTTTTCCATAGTTTAAAATGGTTTATTAAATAAATCCATTGTTTAGGCCAGATGATAAAGAAGTCCGCATTTTTGGTAATAATTTTGGCTGCAGCCGTTCACTCGAATGCCCAGTTTGCCAAGTACAGCAATGATTTTCTCACGGTAGGCATCGGTGCCCGTTCCCTGGGCATGGCCAATGCATCGGTGGCCAATGTCAAGGACGTCACTGCAGGTTACTGGAATCCTGCGGGACTCAGTCGCATGGAAACTACCTGGGACGTGGCTGCCATGCATGCAGAATATTTTGCCGGCATTGCGAAATATGACTATCTCGGCGTAGCCAAACAAATCAATGACAGGGATTTTATAGCAGGATCAATGATAAGGCTGGGTGTTGACGGGATCCAAAATACCACACAGATATATGACAATGACGGCAACATTGATTTGGATAAAATTTCTAAATTTTCAGTAGCCGATTACGCCATGATATTTTCCTATGCGGGAAAATCCAGAAAGGAAGGATTGTTTTACGGAGCCAATACGAAGCTGATATACAGGAATATTGGAAAATTTGCCAATGCCTGGGGATTTGGATTTGACCTCGGCTTGCAATACCAGCTCAACAACTGGAATTTCGGCGCCACCCTTAAAGATGCCACCACCACATTCAATGTCTGGTCCTTTAATGATGATGCCCTGGAAATAGAAGTGATGGATTCCACTTTCAATAAATCACCGGACGACAACCTGGAACTCACCTCTCCAGCCCTTATTTTAGGAAGTTCCAAATATTTCTCTTTAAAAAATGATTTTGGCATCCTAGCTGAAATCAATGCGGCCATCACCACAGATAAAAGAAGGCATACCCTGTTTTCAGGCGATCTCTTCAGCATTGACCCGGTCCTTGGTTTGGAATTCAACTACCTGCAACTGGCTTATCTCAGAATGGGCATTGGCAATATCCGGGAAGTTTCTGATTTTGATGGAAATGTATATACGTTTCAACCCAATTTAGGGGTAGGCATACATTTTAAGAACATCAGGATTGATTATGCCCTGACGGATATTGGAGATCAATCCGCCGCCCTCTATTCCAATGTCTTCTCCCTTCGTTACTCCTTTGATCTGGAAAAATAAAGTCTGGAGCAGTAAAAACAATCTCAATCATATCCATCTTTATCCTTGCCCGTTTGGAAAAATAAAAACCTTAGAAATAAAATCCCTTTTACGAAACGCACCAAGCTTTTCACTTTAATAAATCTTTGTCTATTTTCTTGAAGATCACCATCTGTGATGTTGACATCTCCCTCTTTCACTTTAATAAATCTTTATCTATTTTTGTGATGCGTTTGCACATGATTTGAGCAAATGTACCTTTTGTATGATTAATAGCAAGCAAAAAACCGGACTATGCTGAAAATCGCAGTTGACTTTGACGGCACCATTGTGGATAACAATTACCCGGACATAGGTAAACCGAAAATGTTTGCCTTTGAAACACTAAAAACCCTGGAGCGTAATGACTGTCAGCTTATTTTATGGACATACCGAAGCGGAAAAAGCCTGGAAGCGGCCATTGATTTTTGCAGGGAGAATGGCATAGAATTTTATGCCGTGAATAAAAGTTATCCTGAAGAAACCTATTCAGAGGAAATCAGCCGGAAAATCAATGTGGATATTTTCATTGATGATAAAAACCTTGGAGGCTTCCCGGGCTGGAGTGAAGTATGGCAGGAAATTGCCCCGATAATCGGCGCAGATAAAAACAGCGAGTTTCAGAATTTTCAGCAAGAAAGAAAAACATTCATTAAACGGCTTTTTAAAACATGAATGTCCGGAAGCACACCAACTTTAACAGACATTTCAAACCATGAACCGGAATCTGATAATTATATTGACAGTCATTGTTGTCATGCAGGCCTGCGACAGCAACAAGCAAACTGTTTCCGAAAACAGGCAAGATAGAAGCTCCGAAAGCAAAGCAGAAAATCCCGATCATTATAAGTTCAGGTTGTCATATAAACCGGATGTGCGAAAAATCCCTGCTGGCAGCGACATGTTGTTTTTTATTAAAAATGATGACCCACCTATTTCTCCTGATTCGATTGTATTAAGGCATAATGGGAAAAGAACAGGGCGATTTATTCACAAAGATTCATTGGCATACCGTTTGCCCGAAGAAAATCCCGGCAACCATCATTTTCAGGCAGTGGCTTATGCAAAAGGAAAAAGCATCGGCCAAACCACCGCACACATTGAATTGGTTTCCGATATAGTGCCAGCTTCATTAAAGTATAAACTTATTCATACCTATCCGCATGATACCAGGGCCTTTACCCAGGGTTTAACCTGGGAAGACGGTTATTTGTATGAAGGCACCGGGCAGTATGGACGTTCATCTATCCGTAAAATAGATCTTAAAGAACAAAAAACCGTTTTGTCCTTAAGTCTGGCAGATAACATATTTGGAGAGGGAATATGCATTTACCGGGATAAGCTCATACAGCTTTCCTGGCGTTCCAGCAAAGGGTTTGTTTATAATAAAAGCAATTTCAGGTTAATAAAAGAATTCAACTATTTCACAGAAGGCTGGGGCATTACCACTGACGGTCAACATTTAATCATGAGTGACGGCACGCATATGCTGTACTACCTTGATCCGGAGTATTTTACGCAAGTTAAACAATTACCGGTTTATGATAACCGCGGCAAAGTGGATTTGGTGAATGAGCTGGAATACGTAAATGGAAGCATTTATGCCAATGTTTACCAGCAAAATCATATCATAGAGATTGATCCGGAAACCGGCAAGGTCTTGGCCAGGGTTGACCTGTCCGCCCTCGTACCGGATAATTTAAAATACAATAAAGACAAAGTCCTGAACGGAATCGCCTACCACAGGGAAAACAATACCCTGATGGTGACCGGCAAAATGTGGCCCAGGCTGTTTGAGATTTCGCTGGAAAA
>CAYFUP010000166.1:0-6636 GCA_964346235.1 uncultured Bacteroidales bacterium
TAAATCCCGCTTTGGGCACCTGGAAAGATATTGAAGACATTCATCAGGAATTTGATTTAATGATGGATTTGGTCATCAATCACGTATCTCAGAAACATCAATGGTTTCAAAATTATCTTGAAGACAAAGAACCTGGTAAAGGTTATTTCATTGATGTAGATCCGGATACAGATCTTTCTCAGGTCATAAGGCCCAGAAGCACCGCATTGCTGAATGCTTTCAGCACCAAAAACGGTACCAAGCATGTATGGACAACATTCAGTTCGGATCAGGTGGATTTAAATTTCTCCAACCCGGACTTGCTCTATGAAATCACCAAGTTATTATTTCATTACATTCATCATGGCGCCAAAATCATCCGGCTGGATGCCATTGCTTTCATATGGAAAAAGATAGGAGCGACCTGTCTTCACTTGCCTGAAGTTCATGAAATCGTCAAACTATTCAGAGACATCGTGGAATATGCTGCTCCACAAGTCATTTTGCTCACAGAAACCAATGTGCCCAATAAAGAAAACCTCAGTTATTTTGGTAATGGGGATGAAGCCAATATGGTGTATCAGTTCAGTCTTCCCCCTCTCCTGCTCCATGCCCTTCATAGCGAAAATTCAGAATATTTAAACCAATGGGCGAAAGAAATTCCTGAGCCGGGACAAGGCTGTACTTACTTTAATTTTACTGCTTCCCATGACGGCATTGGCGTGAGGCCGCTGGAAGGACTGCTTCCTGAGAATGAAAAAAATACCTTAATCGCCAACATGCAAAAATTCGGGGGACAGGTCAGTACAAAAACAAACCCTGATGGAACGGACAGTCCCTATGAACTCAACATCACTTATTATGATGCCTTAAAAGGTACGGCAAATGGTGAAGATAACCTTCAAAAGGAGCGGTTTATATGTTCCCAAACCATCATGATGTCCATGAAAGGGATCCCTGCTTTTTATATTCACAGTCTGACAGCTACACCGAACCATTACGACGGAGTTAATGAAACCGGCATTAAACGGGCCATTAACCGTAAAAAATGGGATGAACAGGAAATCAATGAATTGCTTGAACACGATGAAACCCATTCCTATATTTTTAATGAATTGAAAAGGCTGATCACCATCCGGAAAAATGAGGTTTGTTTTCATCCTGATACTGGTCAAAGCATCATTGAATGTGATAACAGGTTTTTTATCATAAGTCGTTCTGATGAAGGGCGGTTTGTGTTATCGGTATCCAACGTGACCAGCAGAGATATTTACCTGTCCTTAAAATACTTTCATATAGAAGAAAATATCAAAGACCTGATTTCCCGCAAAACCTTTTCCGGATTTGATGAAATTCATTTTGCTCCTTATCAGACCATGTGGTTGGTTAATGAATAGAGGGATACTCTTCAAAAAACTCATTTACGATCAGTAAACTCCGTTTTTGGCGGCTTCGCAAGCCTCGAAATTGGCACTTTCTGAACAGACACTCCTTCATTAACATTCTTTAATTATAAACGGGTGAACCAATCATTTTCCATGTTGTTGCAACGTATAGCAAAACCAAAAAACAAGGAGGTTTATATGAAAAAAGTTGCAATAAACGGAATGGGCCGTATAGGCCGGGCAACCCTGAAGATTATTATGGATAACCCTGAACTCGAACTGGTCGCTGTAAATGATATCATACCAGTAGCCAATGTCATCTACTTGCTTAAATATGATACCGTTTACGGGCGTTATGAAAAGGAAGTTTGTGGCAGTAATGATGGCAAAAGCATTGTGATAGAGGATCACGGCATCTATTATTATAGCGAAAAAGATCCGTCCAACCTGCCATGGAAAAATCATGATATAGATGTTGTTTTCGAATGCACCGGTATTTTTACAAAAACAGATGAACTGAAAAAACACCTGGATGCCGGAGCGAAACAGGTCATTCTCTCAGCGCCGACCAAGAGTGAAGAAATGCTCACTGTGGTTCATGGTGTGAATGAAAACAAAGAAAACAAACAAATTATTTCCTGTGCCAGTTGCACGACCAACTGCATTACCCCGGTGATGGAAGTCATGCGCAGAAGAGTGGGTGTGGAAAAAGCCATCATGACTACCGTTCATGCCTACACCTCTACCCAGGGAATTGTTGATAGTCCTTCTAAAAAGTTTAAACGTGGACGGGCAGCTGCGGCCAACATCGTACCCACCACGACCGGTGCAGCTGCAGCCTCGGCCAAAGCCATTCCTGAAATAAAAGGAAAATTTGACGGTATAGCATTACGCGTGCCTATCCCCGCAGGGAGTATTGCCGATGTGGTATTTCTGACCAGTAAAGATGTCACAGCCAAAGAGTTGAATAAAATATTTAGGGAAGAAGCCAATTCGAAACGGTATAAAAACATACTCGGGGTATCAGAAGACGGACTCGTATCCTCTGATATCGTAAAAGATCCCAGGGCCTCCATTGTGGATTTATCCATGACCCAGGTCGTGGACGGAAACATGGTAAAAATCTTAAGCTGGTACGACAATGAATGGGGTTATGCCAGTCAGATGGTCAGGGAAGCCATGTAAAACTTCTCATTGATTACCTGATTGTATCCATGGAAATTGCTTCACAAAGTTTTACATCGGGCAATCAAAGGGGGACATAAAGAAAACTAACTAATTATTCTTACATGTAACTCTTTTGTGAGTTATTCCTTGTTTTACGTATATCTAACTGATATACTGTGGACTAAAATGCCTTTAAGAAGGCTTTATGAACAAGGCATGCAAGCATTAAGCATCAGGAATTTACTGGTCGTGTCATAAATGACTGGTGCTTAAGGTGAGCATAACCCAGTTATTGACGTTTTCTCACATACCCTAATCTGTGTAAACCATTGTTTTTAAAGATTTTAATTGTAGCTTAGAACCCCCATCTATGAGCTGGTATCCTGATAGTGCTTCAGCCAATCATCCCTATTTCAGGCTAACAAGCAGATAATCTGTAACTTCCCAAAATTCGGCGGGTTTCTCTACTTTGAGTTTGGTGGAATCCCCGGACAATTCCATCAATTGGTATGAAGCTTCAGGATGATTTGTTTTCAAAGAAACATCTTTTTTTCTTGCAGCAAATATAAACGATGTCTTTTTACGAACATCCAGGTTCCGGAAACCTGTTTTTGAAAAGTTAGGATTCAGCACTTTTACCTGTCCCAATAATCCTAAGAAACCTCCTTTTTTGATGAGAAATCCATTCTCTAATAAATGACTTTCATGCTCCACATAAAAATTCCCCTGATGCATTATTGAATCCCACCTGGCGAGCTTCCCGGAATTCATTTTGTGGATGGAATCCAGCATTTGCAACCTGTTGTTTCTGGCTTGAAGGGTATCCTTTAGGGCATACATGTTCTTTTTTAATGATTTAATATCCATTTTTTGTTGAGAAACCAAGGTATCAAGCGTATCTGCTCTAACCTTTAAATGGTTGATTCTTTTTTTCGCATAAGCGAATTGCTTTTTCAAGGATTGATAATTGTCCTCTTTCATACCGAGTATTTCATTGATTTCATTAACATAATCATCAATTCCTTTGGGCACCTCATCTTCAATCATGATTTTTTCCACTTCTTTCTGTCTTTCTGCCAGTTCTTTAAGGCCTGATTCTATCTCATCCATGACATTCATTAATTCCTTAATGGTCGAATCTTTCTTCTGTACTTTTACTGTCAGCTCTTGTTTCTCAGTCTCCAGTCGATTGATTTGATCCTCCGTTTCCTTCCGGTTACATGAAAAAAGGCCGGTTAAAAAAATCATTATAATGACAAAGGTTTTTGGCGTTTTCATAGCACATTATTTTTACTGATTTATATTTTTACCAATGGGCGTTCAAATTATATTCCATTTTCTTCAAGATTTCTTTTAAAGTAAACGCATCATGCTAAATATTACGGCGGAATTGTTTAAATAGTCAGCATCATAAAAAAAGGAGAATGACGCATATAAAAAAGATTTTGTTTCAGAAAATCCTGAACATTTGGGCATTTGTTACACAAAAAAGGGGAAAAATGACTACAAGACGGACAAAAAAGATATATCCTGCCAGACAATTTTATCTTTCTCTGCATTCATGTATGTCCCTCACTCGCTAGATGATAAATCAATACAAATTTAGCTGCTTTTTATTTTCTTTAAATTGGTTTATAATATGCAAATTTGTATTTTTGAGCGTAATAAACGATTTTTAAATAAAAAGAAAATACATTATGGCTATTACAAAAGTTTGGATAGAAGAAGGTTGCACCCTTTGTGGCACCTGTTCTGATTTATGTCCCGAGGTATTTGAAGAAAATGATGAAACGGCATTTGTAAAGGAAGATGCAGACTTTGAGGCCAATGAGGAATGCATAAAGGATAGTGCTGATGAATGCCCCGTGGAAGTAATTCAATACAAAGAAGATTAATCGGATAAAAATTATTCCTCCGGAAAAAGGATTACGAACAATTCTTTCTCAGTCAACATGAAAGCCTCATGGATAGTTTTAATTTCTGCTACACGAAATAGCTCATGAGGCGCTTATTTTGCATGTTGCTTGAATGACGTATCGTAATATCGCTGCGCTAAAGCAACAATCTGTTTTTTCGCGGTTTAAGGTTTGTCAGTTCGCCAATGCGGACAGGTTCTCCGCTTTCTATGCTATTTCTTGCAGCAATACCTATGAGGATGGACATTGAACCATCGCGAACTCCGGCAGCCCGGTCGTAAGGATCTTTTTTCTCAGGATGCACAAAGATTTTATCGTGCAATCTTTTGTCGCCTCCACCATGTCCCCCTCTTTCCATGGTAACACGATTGGTTTTAAAGTCTTCCCAAAGATTATGAATGATGATGGGCTTTGTCTCCAGGTTATCTTGTTCGTCCTGATCCATTTCCGAAGCATGTAATTCAGACTGATCGACTTCCACATCCTCCTGATAAGGGATATCAAGCCATGCTTCAATGCGGCCGTCCGTGCCGTTAAATGCCACACGCCAGCCTTCAAAAGGAGAATAGGTGGTGAGTGAATAGTTTACAATCACATTATTCATGTATTTCACCTGGGCAGACATTTTATCATAGATGTTGATTTCATGCCGGAACAAGCAATTATCCCTGATGTAGCCATCATAATGTTCATTTTCCGCGTACAATTTCATATACCTTTCATTTTTGGTAATATCCCAATAGAAATCACATGCATTCGTATGGGGACAAGTGCGACATTTTTCTCCCCTGAATGGCCCATTCGAACCATAAAACTCTAAATCTCCGTAAGCAAATACTTCTTTTGGATCTGAATCAATCCACCAATTCAGCAAATCAAAGTGATGGGTTGCTTTATGAACCCAGAGCGATCCGCCCATCTCCCTCAAACCATGCCATCTTCTGAAATAAGATGCACCATGGTATGTGTTTAGGTACCAGTGAAAATCTACGGAAACCAGCTTACCTATTGCATTTTCCCTTATCAATTCTTTGATCCTGGCGTTATAGGGACTCCAGCGATAGTTAAAACCAACAATCAGGTTCTTGTCTGAACGTCTTTCTGCATCAATGATTTCCTGGCATTTCTGTTCATCTATGGTTAAGGGTTTTTCGGTCAGTACATCACAACCCATATCCAGTCCTTTTACAATATATTGATGGTGTGTGGCATCTGTGGTGGTGACAATTATCAAATCAGGAGATGTCTCATTCACCATTTTTTCAAATTCAGTAAATGTAGGACATTTGGCCCCTATATATTCCTTTCCGTAAGCCAACCTGCCACGATTTATGTCACATAAACCCACAAATTCAAGGATATCAGAATATTTTTCACATAGTCTTCTACCCCAAAAAGTGATGCCCCGGATTCCTGTTCCTATCAGGGCTACTTTGAGCTTCTTGTCACCCATGCCAAATGCATGGGATGACAAAGGTACCATACTTCCAACTGCCAGCATACTAACAGCAGATAAAAACTGTCTTCTGGTTTGGTTCATAGCTAAATTATTTTGATTGATTAAAATGATCAGCATAAAAATTGGTTCATAGCAAATATCCTAAAAAAAAATAAAAAAAAAGAAAGCCATGAATAAAAATATAAAGAAAAAATCACCAACACATTTTCAGACACCTCTGATATTCAATCAATATCATCAGGCATCTTCATACATTGCTTGAAAATACAACGGTAGAAAAAACTATCTGCAGGTCCCCCCAAAAAAAAGTTTATCATTGAACTTCATCAATATCTATGATGTTATTTAACAGGGCATATACAGTAAGTCCGGATACGGTTTTGATGCCGAGCTTCCTGGTGATATTTTTTCGATGGGTGATAATGGTATGCGGACTCAGAAAAAGCTGATCAGCCATTTCTTTGTTGGTCAACCCCTTTGCAATGCATTTTACAACGAGTTTTTCACGATCGGTTAATTCCAGCTTATCATCCGGTGCTTCTTTGGCAGGTTGCGTGGTCAGAATTTGTTTGAGCTTTCGGATGATAGAATCTTTAGACTCCCCTAAGCTTATTGTGTCAATAAATCCCTTTAATTTTTTATTGTCATCTTCCGATTCCGATTTCAGCAATATCAATTTTGAGGCAGATTGATTCTCCCTTATTTCCTTTAAAAGCTTATCATCGAGCAG
>CAYFUP010000167.1:0-6620 GCA_964346235.1 uncultured Bacteroidales bacterium
GGAAAGGGCAAGATACCTGGCGGAAAGAAACAATGTTGAAACGAAAAGGGAATTCAATGATAAGGTTAAAAAACTGCTCTTGCAAAACTTAATGAAAGAATGAGCCCAAGAAAAAACCCCGGCCTTTACCGGGGTTTGTGTTTTTCAGGATAATGCACACTTTCTGAAAATCCGTAATAGTCCAGTTAGTTGCCTGCCCACATGAAGAATTTCGTATTGTCCACATACTTCGAAATGTCATCATCAGCTGCACCAATGAGTAGGACAATCCAGTCAACAAAGGCTACAATTCCGCATCCACCGGCAGTCAGGATATAACCCACAAAAGTTAGTGGAGCTGTTCCCAAATAAATCCTGTGAATACCAAGTTGACCAACAACAAAAGCCAAAGCAAAGGCAACCCATCCATCCGGATCATCAGATAATTTAATGTTATCTGAAACAGCCTGGATACCATTTACTCCCAGATTTAAATCTGAAGACTGGGTAAAATCAACTTCAATTGCCTGCTCAAATAACGCATCAACTTCAGCATTATTTAATTTGTAATCTTCTGCTTTCGTTGCAAATACAGAAACCACAAAAAGAACCAGTGAAATAAGTGCTAGTTTTTTCATAATAATAAAATTTAAAGGTTTAGGTTTAACATATTTCCAAATAAAAATTTGAGGTTAAAAATAGTATTATTTTTTAGAAAATTTGCAAAATAAATCTTAAAATTATTAAAATATTTTTTTTTGTACCAATGTTTTTATGACCAACAATTGATTTTTTTTAATAATTTTACTGAAAATTAAATAATTCCGTACAAGATACTTTTAAGGAAATATATGCACACGATTAATATTTAATTTATAAAAAGTTTATATTTTTAGCGCTTACTAACCACTATATCATTTTGAAAATGAACCGCAATATTGTTTTCATATCATTCCTGGTGTTTTTAACCCTCGCAGGTTATTTCTCCAGTTGTGCCACCATTATAAAAGGCGCTCGGCAAAGAATGAATTTCAACAGTAGCCCTGAAGGAGCGCGAGTTTACTTGAATGATGAATTTTTGGGCATGACTCCATTAATGGCCAACATCAAAAGAAATAAAAAAGCCCCGATGCTCCGGATAGAACTGGATGGATACCAGAAGTATGAAATGAAATTAAACAGAAAGATGAACGGATGGGTGATAGGCAATATCATATTCGGTTCTTTATTTTTCATTGGGGTTATCATCGACGTGGTTGACGGGGCTATTTACACCCTTGAACCCGGTAAAGTGGATGCCGTATTGCAAAAATCATCGGGCTCTCCCGGAATTGGAATTGGCAAAAAAGATGATGAACTACAGTTTTACGTTATCCTTTCAAAAGACACAAAAATGCTTCAAGCGAAAGGGACAAAAATAGGTCAGCTTCAGAGAGAGTAAAACCATCAAGAATAATCCTATAGCAAATGAAACGCAGGCGAACGTTTTTATTAATCATATGTTTTTTAACCGGCCATGCCCTGCTTGCCCAGCCAGGCCTTGAAGGAACCTGGCAGAGAGATGACGGGAGTATCTATCGATTCACGGATAATAATGCCATTCTCCTGTCTGTCGGGGAATACCTGAATAAAGGCAAATTCGAAATCAACGATATTAAAATCAAGGACCTGGTAAAAGCATCCGGAAATACCTATGCAGGTAAGGATAGGATTAATACCATGAAAGGAGAATTTTTAAAATGGGATAATGTAGAGATAAAATTGGTCAAAGATGACTTGCTTTCCATAAAAAATCTACAATCAGGCACTATCACCATTTTAGAGAAAAAGGCTAAAACAGTTGATGCCCGGCAGAAAAAAAATCAAATTAGCGGATATTACGTTCGAAGAAATGATAATACGATTTATCATTTTACCAATGATTTTGCCGCTTTGGATGAAGTAGGCCATTATTTAAGTAAGGGTAAATTCAGGAAAGACCAGGTTAAAATACGTTGCATAAACAAGAACCATGAGGAGGAATTTCTTGCGGAAGACAGAATAAATGATACAGGAGGTAACTTGTTGAGATGGGATAAAATCAGGATTATATCCAGCGAAGATTATCTTACTATCACAAATCTCTCCACCAATCAAACCTATTATTTGGATACATATGCTAAAAAAGAAACTTCTGCGGAGATTGCAGCGAAAACCGGCAACAAAAACACAGCCCCAAAAAATCAACCCGATATATCAAAAAGAACCAAAAAATCCCTTAACAAGGAAATGGCCCAATCAGATAATGTGGACATGAACATTCCTAAGACAGGCAAATCATTTCCTTACCGTTTTGCCCTCATCATGGGAAACGAAGACTATCAGTCAAATCAGCCAAACCTGAACAGTGAAATCAATGTGGCATTTGCAAAAAAGGATGCGGAGACTTTTAAGAAATATGCCATACATGTTTTAGGTGTTCCTGAAGAAAACATCGTCTTTGAGCTGGATGCAGATGCCGTGTCTATGAACCGGGCCATCAACAAGATGAACCTGATTATTAAAAATACATCCGGAAAAGCGGAGGTTTTCGTTTATTATGCGGGTCACGGACTTCCCCACGAGGTAACCAAAGAACCTTATCTCATCCCGGTGAATGTGACCGGTTCAGATTTGCAGTTTGCCATTAAGCTGAAGGACTTCTATCGAAAACTCAATGAATACCCAAGCGAAAAAGTTACGGTTTTCATTGACGCCTGTTTCAGCGGAGGTGCAAGAGACCAGGGACTGATAGCAGCAAGGGGTGTTAAGATTAAACCCAAGGATACATACTTTGAAGGCAACCTGATGGTTTTCTCTGCAAGCAGCGGCAATCAGTCGTCATTGCCGTACAAAGAAAAACAGCACGGCCTTTTTACTTATTATTTGCTTCAATATTTAAAGGAGACTAAGGGGGACATCACATACGGTCAATTGGCCGACTATCTGAAAGAACAAGTGGGACTGCGCTCCATCATCGTGAACAACAAAGAACAGAATCCCCAAACCAATGTCAGTCCGTCGTTACAAGACAAATGGGAACATATGAAGCTGGTCGAATAGTTCATTTTAGTCCACAGTATATCAGTTAGATATACACATAACAAAGAATGACTCACAAAAGAGTTACATGTAAGATTGGGGGTTCACGAGAATATAATCTAGTTAAACATTTGTTTTTCAAATAGTTGTAATTGTCAGAAAATGACTTTAGTACTTTTAATACCGTGGCACCCTCATGTTTTATTGCCTTCGGCGAGCTCGTAAACCCGGTTCATGCGCTTATTGTGACCTTCTGTATATGAGGGTTTCATATTGCTTTTTGAGCCTAAGGCACTGTCACCAGGTTCACCTCTCCTATTCCCCCGTTGATATCAATATTAAGATTGTTAGTAGATTTTCCAAAATGCTCATTCTGGTATTTGTTCCGGTTTATTTTGATCAAATCATTATAATCAATGTCTCCCAGTAAGCCCCTCACTTCTACCCGCACGCCTACTTTCGAAGGGAGCTTAATGGTTATTTTTCCGAATCCACAGTTTAAATCAGCATTCAGGCTGTTGTTCCATTCCCCGCCAAGATCTATTACTGCTTCGCCCGCACCGGCATTAAAATCAAAAGATGAAAGCGATGAACCTGCTAAATCCAGATAATATTCTCCTGCCCCCAGAGAGATATCCAAATCTCGCAGGTTCATCCGGCTTAAATCCAAATCACCTTTTCCGGCACCAAAGTTCAGGCTTAAATCAAAGTTTACGTCCCCATTCAGTTTAATATTCCATACATAATCAACTTTATCATCTATGGAGATATGATCCCGTTCCGAGGCAACCCGAAGATTACCTATCTTACCTGCTTCTTCATAGGATATGACCGGTTCCCACATGCTTTTATCATAGGTGAACTTTCCCTCAAACAGGTTATTTTCCCCAGTCCCTGAAGAAATTTTTAATACCCCGGCAGGCAGAGTAATGTCAGCGTACACCAGCTTGGCATCTCCTTTTTTAATGTTGATTTCATTATGCTGAAGTTCATCCGGATCCGGGTGCTTATTCCCTGAAAATGCCGTCAAAATAAAAAATAAGGTGAGTGCTGTTCCGCTTAAAATTAATAATGATTTGTGCTTCATCTTTTTACATTTTAGATTTAATAACTATAAGAAAACTAACAAGTTATTCTGAAGTGGTTTTAAGAAGGCTTCAAGAACAAGGCATGCGAGCCTTAAGTATCAGGAGTTTACTATTCGTAAATGACTGGTGCTTAAGTTGAGCATAACGCAGTTATTCTCGTTTTCTTACATACACTACAAAAGGGTAAACTATTGTTTTTAAACGTTTTAATTGTAGCTTAGAGCCAATATTTAATGGTTTGTCTTGATTGGACAGCAGTAAGACGTTCAATAAATGAAAAAGTTACAGAATCAACCCAATTTGCTTTACCCGATATTTCTGACAATGAGCTCCGCTTTATCCTTGTAATTCGAATTACTGTAAATCAGTTCATTAAAAATGGTTTTGGCTTTTTTGGTATTTTCAGTCTTCAGGTAGGATAAGGCCAGATACCATTTGGAAAGTTCCGTAAACAAACCATCTTTCTTTTTTATAATATCATTCAGCAGCTGCTGGGCCTCTGCTTCTTTGTCAAGTTCCAAATAAGACATGGCGGCGTAAAACCCAACATAATCATTCCCGCTTTGCTTTTGCAAAATCATTTCAAAGTTGTCCAAAGCTTTTTCATATTGCCCATTATCATAATAATGAAAGGCTTTGTCCAGGGATTTGTTAACATCATCGAGCGAGGTTCCGTAACTGATAACGGATTGATAAGGCCTGTAAAACTTGTTGTATAAATCGCCGGGGGTATATTGGCTGGTAAGCATGTAAAATATTCCACCCACCCCGATGATCATAAAAATGAAACTGGCCGCCAAATAAAGAAACCTCCTGGTCGTAGGGATAATTCTTTTCTTATGGGTTTCCTTATGCGCTTGATAGATTTTATCAAGTTTTTTCCTTAATTTGATGATGTCATGTTCATTTAATGCATGATTTAATTCAAAATGCAATACGAACAGATCAATGAAATCCCGCTGGTTACGCAACTGATCATGGAACCACTGAAGATTGTCTCCCTGGAGATTTCCTTCAAAGAATTGCTCAATTATTTTTATTTTATTATCCATTATAGTAAATCTTTATATTTTGGGTCATTTTGAATGCTCTTGATGAGGTTTTCTTTACACACGTATTTTCTTTGCTTGGCCACATTTTCACTGGAATAGCCTAAAATCTCAGCAATTTTTTTCAAAGAAATGTTATCCATAAACAACTTCAGCAACTGCCGGCAATACTCATTCAATTTTTCGAAGTGCTTCTGATAAACGGCATACCGCTCATGCTCCTCAATGGTTTCTATCAGGTCGCCATCTATGTTTTCATCTTCCCTGATCTCATAAAAATCATTCATGTATTCAGCATCCTTTTTTGAAACCACTTTTAACCACTGGTACTTGCATACTGAAAACAAATAAGTCTTAAAACTACATGACAACGCCAATTCATTCTTTTTAATTTTCCTGTATATAATAATGATTGATTCCTGGAAAACATCCTTTGCATCTTCTTCAGCACCAGAATTATTCCGGATAAACAACTGAACCGAGGCAAAAAATGCATCATATATCTCCTTTAGAACAGTATTGTCGTGATTTCTGATGCCTTCAATGTATTTTTCATTATTGGATTCCTGCACCGGTACTATTATTTATACGTTTGGACGTAAAAAGGTAAACGCCATTTTTTACTTTTTTTGACTAAAATAAAAAATAGCCCCATATTTCCTATTAAAATCAAAAGTTAATTTATTATTAAATTATACCTTAATGAAACATCATGACCCTGGATTCCGGTGAATTAATTAATCCAGCTCGGTTTACCAGCTCATTGTTGCAGCAAAATATATTAAATCAAAAGGAAAGGAAAACGGGGTCACGTTTATCGAATAATGAACGAAAAAATGGTCAGAAAATACTTTTCAGTTTATTGAATACCCTGGTAAACAAGTTTTCCCTGGTTGCAGATTCTTTGCCTTCAATATTTATATGGCGGCTATGGGATGGGGAAAGCAGTTTTTTGATGACAATCCGCAGTTCATTATCATGCAGGTTTGCTTTTATATTGCTCTCATCTACGTCATAGGGCAAATCAAAAAACTCATCTATGAATGTTGCTTCAATGCTGTCTTTTTTTCCAAAGAGAGAAGTGAACCAATTGACCCTTCTTCCTTCAATAAAAATGATGCCCTCATTGACGACAATGTGTAAATCTTTTTTTCTCAGACCTGGCAAATAATAGTTGATAATGTAAGCCGAATGGGTCTCTCTTACATACCCCAACAATGTGAAATCACGATTTACATCTTCTGTCCAGGGGCTCAAATATACTTCACTACTTCCCATACAGTTTCTAAACGTTTATATAAAATACAATTTTAATACAAAAATGTTACGTTTCAAATTATATAATTTTGAATTTAACATATAAATAATCTATAACAGTTATAAAATTAATTTCATATGTTCAAAATTATTTTATATAAGGTCATATGGAACCTCCTTTTTGATC